>JASHQJ010000328.1 GCA_030037595.1 Candidatus Binataceae bacterium | reverse complement strand
AGAAACTGCGGCAACATCAACGGAATCTGATAGGGCTCCTCAGGCGTTGGCGTGGGAACCTCCATGAGAGGCGTATCCTGGTAGCTTCCGTCGGCGCGATACTCGCGCTGGGGAGGATAGGCGCCGCCCGCAGCCACGATGCGATCGACGATACCGATGTCCTCGAATACCTCCAGCGTCCGCGGCTGAATGCCCTTTCCCCGCGAGCCGCGAAAAGGATCGGCCAGCTTCTCGATCAGACGGAAATGCACGCCGCGGCGAGCAAGCTCCACGGCGAGCGTCAGTCCCGCCGCTCCCGCTCCGCAGATCAAAACGTCGGTGGTGCAATGCTGATTCATTGATCTGCTCCGATTCCCGCAATCCGTGTATTATTCACATAATCTACGCGCGGCGACAAAGCAAGGCAACAATGTGCAAAATACACATATCAGCCATCGGCAGTTTCGAGCACAGGGTTGATAGCTAAGAGGTGAGGAGGGTAGTGAACGGTGCGCAATCTCCAGAGGAAGAAGTCCGTTCGCAAGCTTCACGAGGCAATGATCGACCTGTTCGCGCTGATGAATCGCCCGCAACGCGATGACACCTTGATCAAGGAGGCCGGGATTTCGCTGGATCGCGCGCTCTTTCCGCTGCTGGTCGGTATCGAGCGCCGCGGCCCGATCGGCGTCGTCGATCTAGCGGACGGGGTCGGCCGCGATTATACGACGGTCAGCCGGCAAGTCTCGAAACTCGAGCGCTTGGGTCTGATCAAACGTAAACCGAGCCCGTCGGACCGTCGCGTCAACCAGGCCGTCATCTCGCGTGAGGGCCGTGCTTTGACCCGTGCGCTGGACGCCGCCCGCGTGCGGCTCGCGGCTCCCATTCTGTCCAAATGGTCCGACACGGATTTTGGCGACCTGGTCCGGCTTATGCGGCGATTCGTGGACGATTTGACGGAATTGCCGGAATAAAACCGCAGTCAACGAAGCTGAGGATTGCCGATTGTATCGAACTGATCTTCCCTATTTGCCATCCACGCGCGGTTGATGCGAGTCTGGTTCGGTGTCTGAAAATGGAGATTTCGAAATATCTGCGCTGCGTGCCGCCGCTTATCATCTTCTTTGCGATGAGCTGACGTTTTGAGATCATCCTGTCGGGCCGTCAACGCTGGGAGGACACAAAATGAAAAAACTCACGGGACTTGCGCTTGCGGTCGTGGTTGCGATTCCCCTCGGAGCCGCGCGAACGAGCTTCGCTCAATCGGCCAGTCAGTCGATGGAGCGGGCGGGATCGGACGTTGAAAGTGCGGCGAAGAACGCTTACCAGGGTACCGCAACCGCGGTTAAGGATTCCGATCTCACCGCCAAGGTCAAACTCGCGCTGCACGATGATTCGCTCACCAAGGGCAGCACGATTCATGTCTCGACGGTGGCAGGCGTAGTGATTTTACGCGGTACGGTGGCGTCGAGTGAGATTTCCAGTCGCGCCGAGAAACTCGCTCGCGACACCTCCGGCGTCAAAGACGTTCACAACCATCTGCACGTGGCAAACGGCGCCGGCTAGCGAAGAAGTCTGCACGAGATCGCTACTATCTTTGGCGGCCCTGCCACCACGAGCCCGGCGGTAGCGGATCGATCAGGCTGCTTTACGAATTGTTCGGACGGCCGAGGTGCGGTGCTCATGAGTGACAAACAGGTCGCGATGATCTTGAAAATCCATCCTCCGTCGGAATCGCGCGAGGAAGTGAAGGCCGCTCTGCTCGCGCTCGTCGGACCGACGCGCCGAGAGCCCGGATGTATTCGCTACGAGCTCTACAAGGATATCGATCGCGAGGGCGACATAATCCTGGTGGAAGCATGGCGCGATCAAGCAGCCCTCGACGAGCATCTCGCGAAGCCATATCTGCGGGATTTTACGAAACGCTATGCGGACTCTTCCGCGACGCGATAACATCTGGATCGACTCGTATTCAGCCGCTCTGAGAAAGAGGGTACAAACTGCCGGAGACGGAGGACAGTTGGCGACGGAGGAGAATAAGGTTCTGGAGGCGCTTAACCAACTGCATGGTGACCTCAGGGACCTTATTGGAGTGATCGAGAAGAACCAAGAGGCGACGGTCCGGCCGCGCCGCATTTACCTTTGGGTCATTGGTATCATCGCCATTATGCAAGGAGCTTACTGGCTTTTTCCGGTGTTGGAATCGAAACTGAGGGCCTTCATGCCTTGAAACAGAAGAGACTCGCCTGCGAATGAATGCTCGCCAGGCAGCCGCGCTCGTGCTGGTCGGATGGTTTCTGATACTGCCGCCGGTGAGCCGCGACTATCCGATGGGCAACGTGGATGCTCCGCTGACTCAATGGAAGAAGCGCCCGACGACCTACCGCGACAAGGACGAATGTGAGCACGTCCGAGATCGGTACGGCCGAGTGCTGAACGGAAAAAACCGGCAGCTCGCGGTCAGATATTACAAGCAGTCACAGTGTATCTCGGCTGACGATCCGCGCCTCAAGAAGTAAGCGCCGCTCTGAACTCGATCAACCCCGCCTTTGATTATTCAAATCCGATGGCGGGCAGGAGCTGCCAACTCGATATCCAGAAGCAAGTAGTGCGAGTTTATTGCCGCTAGTTGATCTTGCGGGATGCCAGCGCTCTCACGACGTTTCCACGATAGCTGGAAACTAAACCTGGCGTCGGTCGAATCAACGTCGTGTGCCTGACGGAAAAGATTAGCGTGGTATCCGAGCGGTGCGACTAACTCAGCGAACTTCAGGACTGATGATGGTTCCGCTGAGGTCAACACCTCCACCGTCGCATGCTGACCTCGCGGCGGCCGCGCGTCGACCGATTTGACGCCCCACAGTTTCAAGGCCCCGATCAAAGCGCCGACCACGCCCAGGCCCAACTGACCACCGCCAAAGCAAAGTCCTATTACAGTCGCAATCCAGAGAGTCGCGGCGGTGGTTATCCCAGTAACGAGATCGTCGCGGCTTAAGATCGTTCCGCCACCAATGAACCCGACGCCGGTAAGAATACCTAGAGGCAGGCGCATCAGGTCCATTACCGCGAAGGAACCGGAATTCTTACCCTCGAGAGAGAGCAGCAAGTTACACTGGATCATCGCGACCGCGGCCGCCAGAGCAACCAGGATCGTGGTTCTAGGACCCGCGGGATGGCCGGTAAGTTCACGATCGGGTCCAAGCACAGCTCCAGCAATAAAGGTAAGAAGGAGACGGAGTCCTATGTCCGTCCAGCCAGCAGCGCAGGGCATACTCATATCGGTCGGCTGACTTCGGCGGGCGACGCTGCCGGCGTTAATCGCCGTGGTTAGAGTTTTTCTTGACCTCGTAACCGGTCGCAGCTCCCGCGGCGCCGCCCGCGATCGCGCCGAGTAGCGGATGGCCGAATGCCCATCCTACCAATGCGCCACCGCCCGCGCCTCCTGCTCCACCGATTGCGGCGGACTCTCCCGTGGTAGTGTTGTTGGAACTGCCGGCGAGCGCGCCGACGCCTGCGCCGGTAGCGCCGCCGAGCAGCAGAGAACATCCGGATCCAAGGACCGTGGCCGCTATGAAGATCAGCGCTATTGCAAAATTACTTAGTTTCTTTGCCATGCACATAAGATGTGCCAGTTCAGTGCCATCGTCATGAGAAGGGAGAGTCCAAATTTGGACGACAAAGTCCACTGCTGCTTACAATTACGCATACTTCAAGTGTAGAAAGTTCACGTTCCAGCGATCGGACGCCACGGCAGCGGAAAACACAGATGTCGATGGCAATTGGTCGGGGTGAACCGATATGCTCACGCATCGCAAGGGTGCGCCAGTAAACCGCTCCACAGCTCGGCTTGGAAAGACATCGCGCCTTAAGTGCGAGCGAGGCCGAATCCCGAAGTTTACCTAGCCGCGCTTCTCAGGTTTGCTTCGAACTCGACCAGTAGCTGTGTAAACAACTTCGGGTCTGTGCCATGCATCGAATGCGGCATTTGCGGGAATGAGCGATAGTCAATCTGCTGGCCCGCGCCGGAAGCAAGTTCACACGCGCGCTTTGCCTGCAAGTCAGAAGCGGCGCCTAGAAGAAACCCCTGGGCCTCGTCGACGCGGCGGAAATGATGCGTGTACATGACAGGACATTTCACCTTGGCCAACATACGCGCATGATCGCAACTCTCGTAAACAGATCCTTCCCAGAAAGCGCGCGCCCACTCGGGATCATATTCCTTGAGCATCTGCGGGATTTCACTTTCGGAACTTAACATCGGCATCGGAAGGTTCGACAGCCAGTCAGGAAGTTCCGTCTTTGCCGCCTTCTGCATCCCTGCCCAATCACCGACGCTCCACTGATCGCCCAAATACTTGCTCATCAGGGCGAAAATCGGTCCGATTGTTTGGCGGATGGATTGTCCGCATGAAGGGCTGACCTCCGAGGAGAACAACGGCGGGTCTTCATAGTGGGCGCCGCGAATCGTGCCCGGCATCGCGTAGGCGCAGAGCCATGCCGTAATCACGCCGCCGGATGAGAGTCCGCTGACAATCACGGGTCGTTTGATCGCGAGGTGGATGAACCGCACCATGTCGTTGCCAAAGTTGTCTATTGTATAGCGGCCTGGTGTCCGGCTCGACCTTCCTTGCCCGCGCAGGTCGACCGCAAATGCCTGGAAATGTTGTTTGAGCAGGCCCATCGCCTGCTCGTATCCCCACCACGATTCTGTTTGCCCCGGAATGAGCAGCAGGGCGGGCTTGTCGGGCGATCCTGCAACCGCGTAATTGATAACCGCTTCGCCCGTGTCGATCGTCTGCTCGGGAAAAGCGTGGGCCACGAACGTTTCGGCGGGATTGTCGGGGCCGAATCGATAAGAACTCATACCTTGGCTCCTCCAAGGCGAGGGAAAAGCGCTTCGGCAGTACCACGATCAATCGAAGTGCGCTGTGCGTCGCTTATCGAATACTTCTCATACATTCCTGTGAATGCTCCCACGATCGGATCGGCCGCGTATGGCCAGTCGCTCCCGTAGAGAACATGATCCGGCTTCGCCAGCGCAAACAGGCTCGGCAGCGCGGTCGGACTGCCTGAAAGGGCGATGTCGAAATAGAACTTTTGCAACTGTGCGATTCCTTCGGCGAAGTCCCGTTTCGGCGATGCGGCGCCGGCGATCCGATGCGCGGCGTAAGGGACGAAGCCGCCGGCATGTGAAAGGATCACCTTGATATCCGGGCAGCGATCGAGTGTACCGGAACCGGCGAGCCGCACCGCAGCGCGCGTCGTATCGAGCAGAAAGTCGGCAACGAACGGCGGCATGCCCTGAAGCGGCTCGACGCCGAATAGATACGACGGATGTACGAAGACCACCGCTTTTCGCCGGTTCAGTTCATCGAACAGCGTGTCGAACCGTTTATCACCCAGGTAGATGCCCCGGCTGTTCGCCAGCAGGACAACGCCATCGGCGTGGAGCTTATCAAGTGCATACGTCAGTTCTTCCAAAGATCCTTTTAGGTCGGGCAGGCAAAGGGTCGCGAAGAAGCCAAATCGTGCCGGATGCTTCCCAACCACGTCTGCCGCGAACTCATTAACCTCGCGAGCTTTCTCACGAGCCTCGGCGTCATCGCCGAGATGAACTCCGGGGGTAGATACGGACAGGATCGCAGTCTGGATTCGATACTTGTCCAATATTGCGATTGCGGAGTCCGCGCTCCATCCCGGTATCGGAAGTCCGCCGGCTTCCATCCCTGTGCGCTTTAGCCATGCGGCATACGATGCGGGCACAATGTGTTGATGGGTATCGATGCGTCCGAGAGTGGCCATGATGGACTCCCAATCTTATAGTGACCGCTACAATATGGTCCGAAGCTGCTTGGCGATCCAGTAAGGCAGACGCTCGATGTTTGCAGAGTCAAAAAGGCAATCTCGGCTAATCGATACCTCGCAGGGACCAGGCTGCGACTCGATCCACCTGACGTTCCCGCCTGCTCTTCGGAGCAACACGTTCGCGTCGGCGATTCTCGGGTTCATAGTGGTGGTGTGGATTGTCTACGCTGGTGTGTTCATCTATCTCACCAGCGCGGTGGTCGGCGGCGTGCGCTACTTCCTGCTGTTCGACGACATGATGATCTCCATGCGCTATGCCGCCAATTTGGCGCATGGCTACGGTCTCGTATGGAACCCTCATGGCGCGCGCGTCGAAGGGTTCACGGATCCTTTGTGGGTCTTCATCATGGCGTTCCTCCATCTGATACCAGTGTCGTCAGCGAAGATGAGTCTACTCGTCCAACTACTCTGCACTGTCCTCGGCGTGGCTAATTTACTGCTGGTCTGGCGTCTCGCCAACGATGTTACCTCAGGCTCCAAAGCTGTAGCGTCATCCGCGGTTGTCCTTACCGCTTTCTACTATCCTCTCAATGACTGGGTCTTGCGTGGCAGTGAGGTCGCGCTGCTGACTCCGTTGATCACGCTTGCAGTTTGGCTCGCAATCCGAGTTGTCAACGGAACCGGATCGGGGCGGCGGCTGTGGCCGTTGTTGGGTGTCGCCACGCTGACCCGGCTCGACGTGGCGGCACCTGCAATCGTAGTCGTTGCGATGGTAGCGTTCTTCGATCGAGGCCGTCGACGCGAGCATCTTGTCGGCGGCCTCGGGTGTCTGATCCTGTTCGTGGGCGCCCAGTTGCTGCTGAATCGATGGTATTACGGCAGCACGTTGCCCAACACCTACTACCTCAAGATTACCGGATATCCAGCTTGGCTCCGGCTCTATAGCGGTCTGGTCAGAGCATGGCTCTTTTTGCTCGCGATCGGACCGGTGACGCTGGCTCTGGCGGGTGCAATCGTTTTGCTCCGACGCGACGCCAGGGTCGTAATGCTCGCCGCAGTGTTTGGATGTCAGATCGCTTACAGCATCTACGTAGGTGGCGATGCGTGGGAGTGGTTCGGCGGCGCCAATCGCTACGTTGCGATCGCGATGCCACTATTCGTGATTCTGCTCGCGGCCGCACTGGAGGCGGTCGTCATTGACCTGGCCGATTTCGGCGGCCGTTGGGCAAAGCGCGCGCTTCGAGATTGGACTAAGGTCACAATCTTCAGCTTTCTGACACTGGCAAGTTTTGCGGCTCTGAATTCGGCGAACTTGCTCGATCTTGCTCAGCTACGTCTGCTTTTTCTGATGAGCCCGCCGTTACTACAGGATGAGCACGTGGACCATTTGAAAATGGCCCTCGATGTCGATCGGATGACCGACCGCAACGCGAGTATCGCAGTGGTGTGGGCAGGGATTCTACCCTACTTCGCCGATCGCTATGCGATCGACTTGCTGGGCAAAAACGATGCGACAATCGCGCGCGAACCGATGCACATAGACCCCAAACTAGGATTCTTTCCAGGTCATCTGAAATGGGACTATGAATACGCGATCGGAAGGCTCCAACCAGACGTCATTGTCGAGATGTATGGCGTCGACGGTAGATCCCCCGAAATTTCGGCCCTGGTCGGTCCTTCATACAGTCTTGTGCGCATCGATAACACCGACTGGTATTTTCGCACCGATTCACCCCACGTCTTATGGACCGAAGTGGAAAAGCTGCGACAACTCAGACCGTGAGAAATCCTGCTTGGGGACTTCCGCCAGTTAGGTTGGTCGGGGGCCCTGCCGCCGATTCCGTCCGGACGAACACGGCCTCGGTCCTTTCAGGCTTGGGCGGTGGAAGCGGCCGAGAAACGGACTGGGAGACGACGCGGTCCCGAAATGAAGTTGGAAGGAAGCCATTCCGCAGGTCCGGTCGCTTCGATATCGGGCAGGCGAGTCAGGATTTGACGGAGCATCACCTGGATTTCGATTCGCGCGATGTGCGCGCCGAGGCAAAAGTGCGTGCCTCCGCCGCCGAATGCAATGTGATCGTTCGGGCTGCGCGCCACGTCGAAGCGGTCCGGTTCGGCGAACACAGATTCGTCGCGATTCGCCGAGCCATAGTACATGACCGCCTTGTCCCCTGCGCGGATGGTTTTGCCACCCAGCATTGTGTCGCAGGTCGCCGTGCGCCGCATATAAACGACCGGGCTGACGTAACGGAGCATCTCTTCAAC
>JASHQJ010000033.1 GCA_030037595.1 Candidatus Binataceae bacterium | reverse complement strand
TAGGGGACTGTCGGGCGACGCAACGTAAAGCGTTGAGGTGACGATATCCTCGGCATCGAGCAGGGAGTTGTTAGTTATGTATTTGAAGTCGGAGGTAACTTCGTCACCGAAGCTCCCGGTCGGAGCCTGAGCATTCGCGACAGCCGGTGCGAGGAATAAAAGAAGGGTCAGAGTAGGCAGCGCAATCGAGGTTCTGGGTGTCATAGTCCGCCCCTTAGCTCTATCCATGTGATGCGTCAGGGCTCGTCACCGTCTCTGATGCGATGCTTGCCGAGCTTATACGAGAGATCACTCCGCGACATTCCAAGTCTACGGGCGACTTCGGCTTGTGCGCCGTCGGCAATTCTTAGCGCTCGTTGAATTACCACCTTTTCCAGTGTAGCGAGGAACTCACGCAGGTTGTACGACTCGGGCATCATCTCGGCAACCTGCACGGGCGTGAGCGCAGCCAAACCGCGTGGCGGCGGGGGACTCTCCAGAGCGCGCGGCGCGGTTACGGGAAAACTATCAGGAGTGATCTCCTCGCCGACGGAGAGAATGCAGGCTCGTTCGATGAGATTACGCAACTCGCGGATGTTGCCGGGAAAGTCGTAGTTGACGAGGGTCCGAATCGATTCGACGCTGAGCCGGCGTTGCGGTGTCTTCAGATCACGCACCGCCTGTTCCAGCAGAAGCGCGCAAAGCTCCGGTAGGTCTTCGCGATGCTCTCGAAGGGGCGGCGTCGTGAGCGGCACCACCGCGAGTCGATAGTAAAGGTCCTCGCGGAAACGGCCATCCTTGACCAGCTGCTCCAAATTGCGGTTGGTGGCGGCAATAAGCCGTACGTCGGTGCGCCGCGCCCTGGTCGATCCAAGGCGCGTGACGAGTCCATCCGTCAACACTCGCAGCAGCTTCGCTTGTGCCGCTAGCGACATCTCTGCGGCTTCATCCAAGAAAAGCGTTCCTTCGTGAGCTGCCTCGAAAACTCCCTCGCGCGCACGATCTGCGCCAGTGAATGCGCCGCGTTCGTGACCGAACAATTCGCTCTCAAGCAGTGTCTCGGTGAAGGCGCAATTGACGGCCACCAGGGGCTTATCCGCGCGCGGGCTATTGCGATGTATCGCGCGAGCGACCAGTTCCTTGCCAGTGCCGGTCTCGCCAGTGATTAGGACCGTAGCGTTGGTAGGTGAAACGCGCGCGATTTGCTCGCGAAGACGACGAATCGGCGCGCTCTGCCCTACGATCTCGGAAGAACCCTCCAACCGTACCACTGTGTCGCGCAGGCGCTTGTTCTCTCGCACGAGACGCGTGCGCTCGATCGCCCGCGTAGCAGACGCCAGTAAAACCTCGGGTACAAACGGTTTGGTGATGAAATCGAACGCGCCGCGGCGCATGCTTTCCACCGCAAGCTCGATAGTCGCGAACGCGGTAAGAAATACGACTGAGAGAGTCGAATCCGCCTCTCGCGCCGCAGCCAGGACGTCCAATCCTTCACCGTCACTCATTTTCTGGTCGGTTATGACGGCATCGAATGAGTACTCACCGAGCGCGCGCCGCGCGTCATTAACTCCGCCCGCCTCGACCACTTCGTGATGTTCCTGCCTCAGATTGGAGAGCAGGATCCGCCGGAGATGCGGTTCATCATCTACGACCAGTACCTTGCCCATGAATCTGTCTCTATCTAAGCATTCGCCGGTTGGGTGTGCAGGGGTATTTCAATGGAAAAGCATACCTGCCGCGCTTCGTTGATTTTCAGCATGATATCGCCGCCGTGTGCGCGCGCGATGTTGCGCGCGATAGCGAGACCGAGCCCATTACCACCGGGCTTGGTGGTGAACAATGGTTCGAATAGGTTTGCGGCCACTTCCGATGGAATGGGTCCGGCTGGATCGATAACGTCGATTCGGACCGCGCCTTTGCTGTTTAACTGAGCGTGGAGGTGGACTGAATCGCCCTGAGTGCAGGCATCAATTGCGTTCAGCACCAGGTTCAAGAGTGCCTGATGCATTTGCGCCGCATCGAAATCGCTCTCGAGCTTGACGTCCGCTGCTACGTCGATCGTTACGCCCTTATCGCCCGCGTGCGCCCGAGCGACGGTAGCAACGTAGTGCAGAGTATCGGCCAGACTTGCCCGTGTGATCTGGACTACACGGGGACGCGCGTAGGTCAGGAAATCGGTAGTGAGGCGTTCGAGACGCGCGGCTTCCTTCGCCGCGATCGCGAACATTTCCTCTCGCTCGGCCTCGTCCTGGCCGGGACGGGTAGCGGTTGCCAATGAGCTAGAGATCATTGCGACGGGATTCCTAATCTCGTGCGCGATTGCTCGGGACAGGCGCCCAATCGCGGCAAATTTCTCCTCGGAAAGCAATTGTTTACGCGTCTGATCGAGTTCCTCAAGATTGCGAATGGAGGCCGCCTCGCGCGCCCGAAGATTGTTCACGAGCATCCACACCAGCACGCCCATCACGCTGTAAATGACCGACATTGCGCCTGCTTCGATGTACTCGCCGAACTTCAAGCCAAAGGCGCCCATGAAACTGATGACATCCGCCAGCACTATCACGGCGATCGTCGCCCCCAAACCAAGCCGGAAAGACGCTTCAAGTATGGGAAGAAGCATTAAGGCGTAGTACGCGGTATCTCCCCTGATCGTCAGCGAGGTGAGCACCAGTGCCAGGATCGAGTTGAATCCAAGAGACCAGTAGGTGAGGATCCTCCGCGTTGGTCGAGCAACGGGTGCATTGCTCCGCCGAAGCCAGATGAGATGAGCTGTCTGGATTACGAAACCGACCGCCAGGACGATAACAACCGATGTGGCCGGCCGGCGGCGGACAAGCCATGAAATTGATTGCAGCGCCAGCAGTGCACCGATCAAAAAGAGATTGAGAGCGGCAAAGACGAATTCCTGTCGGCGAAAGGACGCGTGCTCATCTGCCGCGAACTCCGGTGTCGCAGAGCCCATCGCTTTTGCGAGAGAGCTGGTCGCCCAAAGACTGTCACTCGAGTTGTACTCGGTCATCTGTGGCCAGCCGCTGACGAGTCGCTGGGAGGAATCGAGTTGTGACAACACTGGTTGCAGCTCGGAGATCTCATCCTCTCTCAAAATAGTTATCGCCTGACCGGCTCCTCGGGCGGGATCCAAGGTCAGCTACGTATCACGCAAATGCGATGCCGACGTTTTTGGATTAATTATTCAACACCAACGTCGATCCGAGGGCGGCGGGCGGATCAGGTTCGTTCAAGATTTTGTACGTCGGCTCCATCTTGGTCAGGTTTTTTGACGCGAGGCAATCGTTCCATATGTGCAGAGACGAGGGCCCGCGCGCTTATTCGCCAAAAATGAACCAGCAACCAATGGCAAGCCGCTTGCAGGGCGAGCATCGCGTGCTGACGAATTGGGTTGACCGCTAGAGAGGAACATTGGAGCCAGAAATAAACGCGTCGATATCTTCCGCGACGCGTCAACAGGTTTATCGGATCTATCTCGACTACCTCGAAACCGCAGAGACCAAGCGCCGTTGGAGTGTTTTCAATGATGTACCATGGGACAACTTGGACTTCGGAAAAGCGACAAGCGATGTAGGAGACCGCATCGAGATCTACTGTACGGAGGAGCTTTACGTACCGGACTACAGTTCCGAGGTACGCGGTTTGTTACGCTCGTTGTTTGGCTTCGCCTGGTCCCAAACCGCGTGGGCTTTTGAAGAATCACGACACGGATTGGCCTTTCGCGAATACCTCACCCGCTCAGGCCTTCGTTGGACGGCCCAGTTCGAAGCCCTGGAGGACCGGATATTTTCCAAGCGATGGCACTTGCCATTTCGGACAGCTCGTCAGATGGCGTGCTACGGCGCACTCTGGGAAAGCGCGACGTTCGTCGCATACGGTGTGCAGAGAATCAAGGCTCGCAGTGCAGGCGATGAAGTGCTCGAGGCAATCTTCTTTCATGTTGGACGGGACGAGGCGGCGCACGCCGGCTTTTATCGGTCCATCGTTCAGCTAGAGCTGGACTGCGATCGAGAGCGCACCATCGCCGACCTAGCTCGCGTCCTTTCAAGATTCAAAATGCCTGGCGATGGCTTGATTCCGAACTATCGGAGCAGGTTATTGAACTCGGGCGCCGGGATAAGTCCTCGATCGTTTCTAGTTCGAGTCGTCTGGCCGTTGCTCACGACGTTAGAAATCAGTCGCGAAGAAATGAAGGGCGCGATGAAAAAACACGCTCCTCTGACGGTCTCGAACGAGCGCGGTGGAATTAGCGTATGAGTCGCGCGGAATTTCGGTACGATCAATCTTCGGAAAGCCAGCCTCTATCGGAGAGTGTGTCCAACGAAATAGTCGCTCAGGCACCATGGAGAATCGTTCCGAGAGTTGGATGTAAATCGAACAACATGATTAGCCCTCTAGGGCATGAATCGGGTGATCTTAGTCGGCGCGTTTCTCCGCGTGAGTTCCCGGAGCTCATGGATGGTGACTGTAGTTATAAGGATTTCCGTGACTGCCTGCGCAGCCTGGAAAAAGTGAATCGCTGGCTGCTGGGTTATCGGCCGACGCTGACGTGGCTGGAGCGGCTACCGCGCGGCTTGCGTGAGCCGATGCATATCGTCGACCTGGGCAGTGGCGGTGGAGATCTACTGCGGCAGATTGCAGGCTGGGCACGCAGACGAGGCATCGCTGTGCAGTTAACCGGAATCGACTTGAATCCTTATGCGGCGCGCGCGGCGGCGGAGTCCACGCCGAAGGAGCTCGGGATTACATGGGTGACCGCCGATGCTAGAGCGTATCGGCCGGAGAAGCCGATGGACATCGTCGTTAGTTCGCTGCTGGCACATCATCTGGAGGACGAAGAGATCGTCGCTCTGCTGCGGCGGATGGAAGCGACCGTGCAACTGGGTTGGTTTATCAACGATTTGGAACGAGCCGAGTGGAGTTGTCGGACGTTTGGGTTGGTGCCGTGGCATCCGATTGTGAGGCATGACGGGCTGGTGTCGTTCCGGCGAGCGTTCCGTAAGGAGGATTGGGTACGCCTGTTGTCCGCAGCTGATGTTCCGCGGGAGGCGGTGACGGTAGAACGTTGGCGGCCGGGACGGTTGTGCGTGGGGCGATGGAAGTGAGATCGGTGATTCTGAAGCGTCTCATAAGACTAAGAGATGTGTAGCATATCGCCCAGGCCGCCCTCGCGGCGCATCTCATCACGTCTAACCATCTGAGGGGTGAATAATGGCATCTTTCAGCCTGC
>JASHQJ010000032.1 GCA_030037595.1 Candidatus Binataceae bacterium | reverse complement strand
ACAGGCAGCGATTTAGCGTCGCACCAGAATCAAAACCTCTCTTTCGTCCACTGCTCGAAATATGCCGGGCTCAAGTATGCCAAGAGTTTTTCCAGGCGCTCAGCAGGATCGACAAGTTCCAGCAGCTCTTGCTTGAACGCGAGGTCCAAAGGAAGCTCACTCGCGATCCGATAGGCAACGGTTGAAACGTCACCGGCTTTTATTGCCGCGAACGCTGGTAGGAGAACTTTTTCCAGCGCATGTCGGTCTCGTCGCTTGCCGCGACCGCTGCGAAATTCCGCAGGAGAAGACGCGAGAGTTCTTCAGCGTGGACGATCGCCGTCGCCCTACTGCTTGGGCATCAGATTGTTGCCGAACATCTGCAAGTCCCCCTTCCGTTTGGCGAAATCCGGGCTGATCGGCTTGAGGATGAGGCTGCGCGGCGCCAGGTCGTGGTA
Source organism: Candidatus Binataceae bacterium (assembly GCA_030037595.1). GTDB lineage: Bacteria > Desulfobacterota > Binatia > Binatales > Binataceae > JASHPB01. The sequence continues at coordinate 6,598 of JASHQJ010000032.1, read as the reverse complement.
AATAGCGGCGATCTTGGCGCGGATCTCGCCTTCGCTTCCAATCAGGGAATCAGCGATCAGCCGGTCCATCTTCATCCAGGACGTCCATTCTGGCTGCATTTTCGCCGTGGTCATCTGCATCCGCTCAATAAAGGCCTGAAGCAGCCCCTGCGCTTCGCGCAGAGCCTGCTCGCGTGTTTCAGCAACATGGTAAAATCGAATCAGCACCAACCTTGGATCCCGCGCGGGTGCGATTTCCCGGTAATGCCTCAGATAGTCGCGCACTCGGGCCAGCGGAAAGGGGGGGCCTGCCATCAGCCCATAATCCTGTTCCGCAGCCAACCCAATTAACTCCGGCGTAGACGTCGCTATGAAGGTGGGAATGGGGCGCTGGATGGGCTTGGGAACCAGCTCCACCTGATCGATCTTGAAGAAAGTGCCATTGAATGAGACGACCTTCTCGTAAAGCAATTTCTGGACGACTTGCAGGGCCTCCCGCATTTTCTGGCGAGCCTGAGTCGGACTGATTCTGAATGTGTGGTTCTGCAAGGGAAAGGGACCGCCCTTGCCGACCCCGAAATCAAACCGCCCACCCGAAAGAATATCGAGTGTTGCGACGTCTTCCGCCACCAGTATCGGGTCGCGAAAGGCGAGCAGAACCGCAGCCGAGCCCAGTCGTATGCGGGACGTCCGCCCTGCGAGAAAGGTGAGAACGGACAGAGCCGAAGAACTGGTTGCGCCCGCGTTGAAATGGTGTTCCGCGACCCACACCTCTTGAAAGCCGAGGGCTTCGACCGTCTGGACCAGTTCGGTCTGTTCGGCATAGGCCGAAGCCAGGTCGGACCGCGGGTTTTCGTAGGTGCAGAAGAGGCCAAAGCGCATCGGAAGACCAGGCTGCGTTAACCACCTTCAAGCCGCGGTCGTTAGTCTCCGCCGCACTCAGCTATGATGGCTTGAGGAGCGGCCATGGCTGCTTCGCTCCTTTCCGGTTTCATTTGGACACATTCATCCAGGGTCGGACGGTGGCGGTCTCGGCTATGATCGGAAACGTTTTATCTTCGGGACCAAAGCAGAGATCATAGTCGACGCATTCAGAGCAGCTGGGCGCCTTGCACAGGTTGACGCCCGCGCGATCGCACAGCTGCTTGTAAAAAAACTTTTTCCAGCGCATGTCGGTCACGTTCTTTGCCGCAAGCGCCGTGAAGTTCTGCATAAGGAGACGCGAAAGTTCTTTTCTGCTGGGCAACCCAAGATCCTGCCAGAGATGATTCTCGCCAAGCGATCCGGTGGCAACCGTGCAGGCCAGCCATTCGCTCTCCTCAGAGATTGTCGTGCAGTGTTCGATTAGCAGATCGCGCAAGTTGGTAAATTCCCGATATCGACCGCTCACTGGATGAGGAACACCATCGACCAGTCGCGCGGCCAGTGCGTTGCCGGCGTCGCCGAAGTGTTGGGAGAGCAGTCGGGAAAAGCTTTCACGATCGATGCCCAGAATTGGCACCGACATCGGCCGATCGGCTCGCCAAAGCACTGCTATGATCCCGGCGAACGCAAGGGCGGCGAGATCACCGGGACGTACTGCATGTGTCAGCAGTGACTCGGCGATTTGGGGATCGAAGCAAAACGCGCTCTCAGGGCAGGCTTGCACCTATCCCTCCATTGGGGCGTGGGTGTAACACTTCTTCGGGCAGATCTTCGCGCACGCTTCGCAGCCCACGCAGTTGAGCTGATTGGCGATGGTCATGATCTTGCGCTCGTACTCGTCGTCATCGTCATCCTCAGCGGCGCCATTGATCACCGGAACGCGCTCCCCGTCTTCGGTGAGGCCCACCATCTGCAGCACGTCGCGGCCGCAGACGCGGAAGCATCGCCCGCATCCAATGCATTTTTCTTCCGCAATCTCCTGTACGAATTTGGGCGTCCAACTGCGGCCGTCGGGCAGGCTGATCGTTACGACTCCCATTGCTCGCTCAACCTCCAACGCCCGCGATGCGTTTGCGCAATTCGTCGAGAGCCTTGTATGCCTCGAAGGTCTCAGCCGCGACTTCGCGTATCTTCTCCCATCCGGTGGGGAGATCTTCAGCGAGATCGTGCAGCGCCATCTTGAGTGAAATCGCCCTGGCGCTGAGCTTCTTCGACTGCGCCTTCAGCTCCTCGACGCTGTTGGTTTCCATGGTTGTTTCTGCCGACATTTTTGAATCTCAGCCGTAGTTTGCGACTTCAGGATATTTGCGGATCATCTCGACGCCGGCGGCGACGAGTTTGTCGCCCTCCTGCGCCAGCTTCTCCAGGTTGGGAAAGCCAAAACGATGGACGTCGCGGAGCTGGCGGTTAACGACAATGAGCCGGCCGGCGCACAGAATCATGCGGCCGAAGCCTTCGTGATGCATTTTCATCATCGGCGTCACCATCACGCCGGTCTCGCGCTCGATCGCCAATCCGACGGCGTTATACAAAAGTTCGACTCGCCAGAGAGTTTCGGGGTCGGGATCACCCACGATTGGAATTGCCTGCCGCTTCTCGCGATCGAGGATGTACGGCTCAAGCAGCTCGATGTCGGATTTCTTGTCCCAAGTGCCGTAGGTGTCCTGCGCCCGAAACTGCTTGGCCAGCTCCTTGAGGAACACTGAACTTGCTGCCGCCGCGGGCACAGCTCCATTCGTTTCGATCATCAGTCCTTCTCCGAAAATCCCGTGTTGTAGTTCGGCCAGCGCCCTGCCCTTCTCAAACCAGCAGGGCAACACCTCCGCTGACGATGAGCACGCCGCCGATCAGTACTTGCCGGCCGGGTGCTTCCTGTGACAACGCCATCGCGATGATCTGCGACACAATGAAAAAGACCGCGATGTAAAGACCCATCAGGCGGCTGAAATCCAATCCGCTGAGGTTGACCACGATTCCGTACAGGGCGAGCGTAAGCGCGCCGCACACGATCAGAATTCCCTTGTGTTGCAGACCAATCCGGGTGAGCGCGTCGCCTCCCGCCTCAAGGGCCGCAGCGACCGTCAACAGCGAAATCAATCGCAGGGTCGAGGCGAAAGCGGCTGGATCTTTAGGCATCGCTTGATTCCTCGTCGAATTCGAACGTTCGCTCGCGACCCTTCATCAGAGCCTTGCGCAGCCAAGGTGGCGGATTGCCGCGCAGTACTTCCTGCATCTTCAAGAGAATGCCCTCGATCGGCTCAGGTTCTCTCACTTTGACTGGATGTATGTTCGAAGCGACGACCCGGGCCGCGCCGGAGCCGCCAATCGCCGCGACGTAAAGGATCGCGCAGTCTTTGATAGCGTCGATTTTAGGGGCGAGCTTGTCTTCGTTGCCGTCCTCTTTGAGGTCGCCGTCGAATTGAACCGCTTCGACGAAACGATGACCTTCCGGCGAGACTTCGTAGATAGCGATGTTTTTGGCCCATCCAAAATGGGCGTCCACCCGCTGCATATCCTGTGTGGCAAACGCTACCTTCATGCCCTTTGCTCCTTGGTTTCGATCAATCAGCCCGAGCCTGCGTACCATTGTCATCGCCGTTCTCCGCCCGGACCCAGGTGTCGGGATGGTTTTCGTGGCCGTTGGCGATAAAGAGGTTGCCGATCTCGAACGCGAGATCCCGCGTCCCGCGATAGCCGACGTAGAGACGATGAGCCGCGCCGAGGCGATCGAAGCATGGAATTCCGGCGCGGAAGAATGGGATTCCGAGCCGCTGCGCCGCCTGGCGCCCATGAGAATGCGTGACCAGCAAATCGGCGTCTTTCGCTCGCAATTCGAGATCCTCGAGGTCGCCGATGAGCACCTCGGCGCAGGGAACCCTTTCCAGCGACTCGGAGTGGGTCGTGGTCACCGCGGCGGCGATCTCGCATCCCATCTCAGCGAACCACGTGCTCAGCGACCACAGCAGGTCGGGCTCCGCGCCTATCGCGATTTTCTTGCCACCAAAGAAGAAGTGCGCATCCAGCATGGCGTCGACGAGCTGGCTGCGCTGGCGGCGGTACTTAAGCGCGATTGGGCGGCTGCTCAGCCTGGACAGGTAGTCGAGGAACTTGTCGTTCGCCTCGAGCCCCGTCAGGCGATCGAACAGTACGCACGGCACTCCACTCTTCATTTCGAGCGCCAATGCCGGCGACCACATCTGGTTCCCAACCGCGATCGTGACCTCGGCGGCGCCCATCGCGCGAATCTCCTCTACCCGGGTGCCTCCGATGGTCGTCGGACTGAACTGATCAGGAACATGACCATCCAGCGAGCCCGCAAGATCCGGCAGGAAGGTCGCGCGCAGCCCAAATGAATCGATGATGTCGAGCAGCTCTTCGATGTCCGCGGCCGTGAGATGGCTCCCCACGAGAACGTTCACCAAACCGGGCACCCGCGCACTCTGTGGCTCGACCAGGGTCTCGATTATCGCGGTGACGGCTTTGGTCCATCCGTCCTGGAAAGCGTCTTTGAAGTCGGGCGTTGAGACATACACGATCGGGAGCGAGGCGAGTTCCGGGCGTCTGGTTCGAATGAGCTTGAGATAGCCGTCGACGTCGTCGCCCTTGGTCTCGGTGAGGCCGGTCGATGCCAGCCCGATGATCTCGGGTTTGGCGCGGTTGTGGATGTTGAGCAGGGCCTGTTCGATGTTTTCCATCCCGCCCAGGATGGTGGTGACCTCGTTCATCGCGGTCGTTTGCAGCGGAATCGATTCCCGGAAGTGGCGCACGAACAGCACCAGTCCGAACGAGGTGCATCCCTGCGACCCGTGAAGGATCGGCATGCATCCGTTCAGGCCCATGAAGGCGAGCGCGGCGCCGATCGGCTGACTCATCTTGAGTGGATTGACCGAGCAGGCTTTCTTGGATGTCAGCAGGCTGGCCATGAACAACTCAGTGAAGCTGCAGAGACACCGCCGGAGCTCCGGTTGATTGAATCGCAGCCGGCTCGCTCGCCTGTTCCCACGGCGCGGGCTTGCGCACCTGCGCCCAGACGGGATTGAAGAGCGCCTTGTCGATTTCATGCACGAGTTCGACCATGCCCTCGTAGCCGGCGTAGGCGTGGTGGCGCTCCTGGTTGATGTCGAGCCACGGCATCTTTGCCTTGAGCGCAACGAACTGGGAGCGTCCGCCGGAGAGCATGATGTCGGCGCGGGCCTCTCTCAGCATCTTGTACATCTCGCGCGGAGTCATCTCGTCGATCATGTGAGCGTCGGTGCCCATCAGTTCCTTGATGCGTTCCTTGTCCTCCACGGTGGACTTCTTGATGCTGGTGCCGACGATTTCCAGGCCTACTTCCTGCAGAGCCGCAACCACCGACCACGACTTGACGCCGCCCGTGATCAGCAGCACGCGCTTGCCGGCCAGCCGCGGCTTGTATTTGGAGAGGCGGCTCCACGCGCGCATCTCCTCTTCCTCGATCAGCCGCTCGGTTCGATCGATGAGGTCGGTAGGCGCGCCGCGGCTCACCAGAAGCCGGGCAATCTCGCGCAGCGAATCGCTCATATCGCCGATTCCGTAGAACGAGCCTTCGAAGAACGGGATCGCGTATTTTTCTTCCATCTTGCGCGCGATGTTGATCATCGCCTTGGAACAGACCATCATCGCCGCCCGGGCACGATGCGAACGCGCGACTTCGTGATACTTCGCGTCGCCCGAGATGCACGCGAGAATGCGAATGCCCAGCCGATCGAGAAGCGGCTTCACCTGCCACAGCTCTCCGGACAAGTTGTATTCGCCGATGATGTTGATGTCGTAAGGAGTAGTGTGCTCGGGCTCCTCGGTGCCGATTACATAGTCAAGGAGCGCTTCGCCGGCGAGCTTGTTGCCAAGGTTCTTGCTTCCGACGAACCCGGGCGAGTTGACTGGAACGATAGGTTTGTTGAATTTGGCGGCCGCCGCCTTGCACACCGCCTCGACATCATCGCCAATGAGCGCGGTGACGCAGGTTTGATAAACGAAAACCGCGGCGGGATTGTACTTGTCGATGGTCTCCTTGATGGCTCGAAACAGCCGCTTCTCGCCGCCGTATACGACGTCAGTCTCGCGGATGTCCGTAGTGAATCCGGTGCGATAGAGCATGGAGTCCGAAGACTTGGCGCCGCGGTTGTCCCACGAATTACCCTCACATGCGATCGGTCCATGCACCAGGTGCGCCACGTCTGTGATCGGTTGCAGCGCGATCTTCGCGCCATCAAAGGCGCATCCACCGGCGGCGGCTCCGGGGGTGAGCTGCTTGGTGCAGCCCTTTTTTCGTTCTTTCTCCGATTTCCCCTGGTTCTTGCCGCATCCGGGTTCGTCGAAGACCTGTGCCACCTTTTCCTTCAATGAACTCATGTGGATGCTCCTGCGCGTGGTTCGTGTTTCTCGGGAGAAGCGCTGGGCGGTCACTTCTGACGCGCTCCACCGTGGCCCTGCTTTTATCTGATGTTGTCGTAGCTATAGTCACTCTTGGCCGGAACGTTGGTGTTGCGATCGATATCCTCAAAAATTCGGTCGAGAATCTTGACCACCAGATTGAGTCCGCCCTGATAACCCCAGATTGGGTAGCGATGGTGGTGATGGCGGTCAAAGATCGGAAATCCGATCCGGATGAGCGGTGTTCCCGTGTCGCGTTCGAGATACTTGCCGTAGGTATTGCCAATCAGAAAGTCCACCG
>JASHQJ010000327.1 GCA_030037595.1 Candidatus Binataceae bacterium | reverse complement strand
GAGCTCCGCTTCGCCGAGTCCCGCCGCGCGGCCGAACACACGCGCATGCACGCCCCTTCGTATTCGCAGGCGCATCGAGCACACACCCGATCGATCACGATCTCGCGGTCGCGAAGCGCGAGCGACGATTCGCTGCTCAGGAAAAAGTGGCCGAGCGGATACATCGCGCGCCAGCGCCAGATGGCGCGTGAGCGTGCGGAAAGCGCGATCGGATCCTTGCCGGGCGGTTGCCAGCGCGCGAGTTCCTCGGCCACGGCGGCGCGAAGCGCGGTTCGAGCGGCGCGATTCTGGATTCTCTTCGGTTGCCTTCAGACATGATTCAAAACTCCATGCTACGATTGCCGTAGTACATTGCTATCGCTACTGAATTCGTAGTACAAGTCCGCCATGATTCCGAAGCCGGGACATCCGGTACGCGGCGCGCGGAGGGGACGCCCGATCATGGCGCTGCTCGACCTTTTGGGCCGGCGATGGACGCTCAGGATTCTCTGGGAGCTGCGGCGCGGCCCGCTGACGTTCGCCGAGTTGCAGGAACGATGCGACGCGATGTCGCCGAGCGTGCTTAATCAGCGCCTGGGAGAACTGCGCGAAACCCGCATCGCCGCTCACGAGCGCGGCGGCTACCGTTTAACTGCACATGGCAAGAGCCTGCTGGCAGCGCTCGCGCCGTTGGACGCCTGGGCGAAACGCTGGTCGCGGCGCTAGATGTTCATCGCTACAAGGCCGCGCGATCGAGCGAGCGATGCTGGATAGCCTCGCTCACGTGGTGCGCCGCGATCGGCCCGCCGCCGTCAAGGTCGACGATGGTGCGCGCAAGTTTGAAGATCCGGGTGAAGGCGCACGCGTTCCGGCCGAGACGATTGATCGCGAGCTCGAGCAGGCGCTCGCCCGCGCTTTCGACCTGGCTGGCGCGCGGCGTTGACGCGCGCGCGAATCGACGACGAGGTCTCGCCCTGGTTTCAATCGGTCAGCTCCTTGTACTTCACTGTCGGCACTTCGATATGGATGTCGATCCGGTCGAGCAGCGGCCCCGAAATGCGCGAGCGGTACGCGCTGAATCGCCAAGGGCGACCAGCTGCATTCGTGTTGCGGGTCGGTGTAGAAGCCGCACGGGCACGAGTTCATCGCGCCGATCAGCATTACCGACGCGGTGAACGTGAGCGTGCCCATCACGCGCGAAATCGTGATCTTCGCGTGCTCGAGCGGCTGACGCAGAACCTCCAGCACGTTCTTGCGAAACTCGGGCAACTCATCGAGAAAAAGCACGCCATGATGCGCGAGGCTCAGCTCGCCTGGACGCGGCACCGGACCTCCGCCGATAAGGCCCGCGTCGCAAATCGTATGATGCGGCGCGCGGAAGGGCCGCGTCGCGATCAGCGCGCGTCCGTCGAGCAGGCCCAGCACGCTGTGGACCTTTGTCGTTTCGATCGCCTCATCGAAGGTTATCGCCGGCAGGATCGTCGGAATCCGCTTCGCGAGCATCGTCTGGCCCGATCCCGGCGGCCCGCTCATCAACACGTTATGACCGCCGGCCGCGGCGACTTCGAGCGCGCGCTTTGCCTGCTCCCGGCCGCGCACCTCGGAGAAATCGACGTCGTGGTCGGCGGCCGCGCCGAACGCGCTCGAGATGTCAGAGGTGGTCGGCACCACTTCGCGCAGCCCCTCGAAGAATTCGTATGCCTGGCGGAGGCTCTCGACGCCGAGCACCGCCACGCCGCCGCCAACGACTGAAGCCTCGGTCGAGTTCTCGCGCGGCAGCACCACTCCCGCATAACGCCGCGGGCGCGCGAGCAGCGCAGTCGGCAGCGCGCCACGAATTCCTTTGATACGGCCGTCCAGCGCAAGCTCGCCAAGCACCAGGGAGCTCCGCAGCCGCTCGCCGCTTCTGCGCGAGATGAATTCGCGGCTAGCAGTCCGAGTGCGAGCGGCAGGTCGAACGACGATCCTTCCTTGCGCAGATCGGCGGGAGCGAGATTGATCGTCACCCGCCGATTCGGCCATTCGAGCGCTCGGTTCTTGATCGCCGCCTTGACCCGGTCGAGCGCCTAGCGACGGCGCCCTCGGCGAGGCCGACCATCTTCAAACCCGGCACGCCGCCGGTGATGTCGATTTCGACCTCGACCTGGAACGCGTCAACAGCGATTAACGCACTCGAAAGAGCGCTCGCATGCAAAAGTGCCCCCTTTGGAAGATGATAGCTACAGTCCATCTCATTTGCCGCCTTATCGGGAAACTATCGACAAGCGGCCCTCGCGACGGGCGCTTATGAGGTGCAACCGATATACTTCGATTCCGTAAAATTAGAGGAACGGTGACGCGCCTCATCTTGCGCCCACCCTGGTGACCCGAGGAGTCACGGCGATGCTCAATCCGAAACGATTGCTCTGGATCCTGCCCGTCGTTCCACTGCTGTTAATCTTGAGCGCGCCACCTTCGATGGCGCAGTGGGGCGGCCCGGAATTGCCCCGCTGGGGTGACTATGACGAGGGCCACGTGTGGCGCGACGCCGCATGGTGGTGGGAAAACCACGCCGACTGGGTCCGTGCGCATCATCCGGAATGGTGGGGCGACTTCGACGAGAATCATCAATGGCAGCCCGCATGGTGGTGGTGGAAGGAACGCCACGATGGATGGTTCCGAGCGCATCATCCGGAGTGGTGGGGAGATGTTTACGAAGGAAACTGGTATCCGGCCGAGTCGTGGTACGCATACTCACCTTCGTGGGTCGCGCTGAATCATCCGGAATGGTGGGGCGAGGAATCCAACGGCGCCTGGTATCCCGCGGGATGGTGGTGGCAACTGCATAAAGACTGGGTGCTGCTGAATCATCCGGAATGGTGGGGCGCGCTTTTCGAGGGCATTTGGTATCCCGCTCCGTGGTGGTGCCAGTTTCATCCGGACCAGTGCGGACTACATCCTGACTGGTGGGTCGCACCGTACGAGGGTATCTGGTATCCGGCGGGATGGTGGTGGCAGAACCAACCCGACTGGTGTTACCAGAACCATCCCGACTGGTGGGGCGATTTTGACAACGATCACTACTGGCGGCCGGCTTCGTGGTGGTGGCAAAACGATCCTGCCTGGGTGCGCCAGTATCATCCGAACTGGTGGGGCGATTTCGACAACCACCATGTTTGGCACACCGATCAATGGTGGATGGACCGCGATCCGACATGGGCGCAGCAGCATCATCCCAATTGGGTCGGCGATTACGACGCGCAACATAAGTGGCACGACATAAACTACTGGTCACGCAAGGATCCAAGCTTCGTCGAGCAGCATCATCCGGAATGGACCCAGCAGATTCGCAACAATCTCGAGCCGATGCATGCTCGCGACCAGGAGACGCTTGCTCGCCAGCAGACGCAGAGTATGCAGTTGCTCGACCATCAGCGACTCGAGCAGCAGCAGTACGCGGCGCGGCAGCATCGCGAGCAGCTCACCTCGCTGCAGAACGAGCGCAACAAGTCGCTGATGTCGCTCGAGACTGAGCACGGCGTCACCGGCACCGCCCGCAAGGAGGGCGAGAACCACGAGGTGTACGAGGAGCAGCATGCGAAGCAGGTGGCGGACCTCGAGAATCGCCACGCACAGCAAATGCAGAAGCTCGAACAGCAGCGCATGAATCGCGAGGCCCAGGGCGCGCGCGGCTACATGAACGAGCAGCAGAACCTGATGCGGCAGCATGCGTCGCAAGTGCGGGCACTGGAGAAATTCCATCAGACCCAGGAGCGCACATATCGAAACATGGGCGGTGGAGGACATCCTGGCGGCGGCGGTGGGCATGCCGCGGCGCGCGGCGGCGGTGGCGCGCATGGCGGTGGCGACGGCAACGAGAAGCATCGCTGATCGGCGCACAGCAACGGCAAATCGCGCCCGGAGCGAGATTTCATCCGCTTCGGTTTCGTTCATTAAGAGTTTACGCAGATATTCTATCGCGACGCGTTACCTCTGAGGATCGCGCCGAGATCTCGTCTCAAGTCGGACTGAAATTGTGAAGCGGTATCAGCGCTTTCTTCGAAGTGAGCGCCTCTACGCTCGCAGCCGTCCAGACTCGTTGGATCGATGCGGTCGAATACGCTCTTCAACGTTATGGTGCAGTTCGCGTAATTCTTCACCCACGGAGCGTACTGAGGATGCGTGCTAATCGTTGTGCCACCGGGATGTAAAGCACGGTGGTCTTGCAAGACCGGCGTGACGTCAGGCGGCATAATATCAAATCCGCCTCGGGCGTTGGGATAAACCGTGATAGCTAGGTCGGCACCCTGCCGGCGCATCGCCTCGGTGAGCTCGACGCACCGGGGCGCGGGTTCAAAGTCGTCTTTCTCACCCGCGAAGATTCGCGCTGGTGCATGGAGTCGGGGCGGTGGGTCAACGAATCGTATGTTGCAATACGGAGCAACCGCAAAGAAAGATGCGAATCCCGAAGACCGTCGGGACGAGAACGCATCGCGCGCTTCCGCGGTGTCAGCGAGAATGACAACAGCCCCCACTCCGGCGCCAAAGCCGAGCAACGCGACACGCTTTTCGTCGATGCGGCGATCCAGGGACAGAAACTCAAGTCCCCCGTACGCGTCTGCAATCAGATCGCGAGAACCCAGCGCGCTCAGGTCATCGCAAGCCTTCGAGCCAAGACCGCGTGCGGCGAAACTGTCGATCGCGAGTACCGCGTACCCCCATGATGGCAGCGCGGTTTGTTCCCAACCGGGAGCTATTCCCGCAACACCTTCACATGTGCGAGGTCGCAAATCGACAACCGCTGGCAGCACACCGTCGCCCGTAGGCAAGCAGAACTCTGCGGTCAGTTGGGTAGAGTGATCGGCAGAACGAAGCTGCACCTCGGAACATGTAGTGGAGCCGATACCAACGCCGACATGCACCAGCGACAGTGCTGAACCCAGGAAAAGAAGTGAAATTGACGATTTCGGTCGCACCGGCACACATCCGGAATCATATCTTCCTGCGATGCTCGCTCAACAAATACCAAGGTGCCGCGGCGCGCCACAATTGGCGAATTCAGCACTCTCATTTCTGAGCGGCGACTGCCGCCTGGGCCGCGACGCCGCCCGATGCACGCGCGCTGGTGGCGGGAGTGGGTGGCGCTTGCCCAGCGGCGGAACTCGTGTTGGCCACCGGATCAAGATGCGCCGTCACATGTCGTGGTTGTGATAGAACATCGCACCGTCGAGGCCATCGACCGCAAGTCCGGTCAGACCTGTGAAGAAGAAGTCCGAGACGAAGTACCCCCACTCGATGTGACTCGGATCAGATTCGTCGTAAGGCGTGTAGCCCGCCTTGCTGAGATGAATCTGAAGATCTTCGTCGCGGTCGACGCGGATCGAATATGGCCTCACACGCGAGCGACCGTCGTTGACTGATACCTGCGCGCCCGCGGGAGCGCTCGCAACCATGATTTCCTCGTGAGTGCCCTGAACAGTGTCGCGCAGGACGAGCCGAGAAAAACGCCGCAGAGAGCGGCAACGAGCGCCTTTTCATCGGCGTCCCCCCATTTCCGTAGTTGACTGATGGTTTAGTCGATTTTCAGCTAATAATGCAAGTTAAAGCAGCGCAGAGTTCAATTGTGGGCGACCCTGTGGTGCCCCGCAATGGAAGAGCGGGCGCGGACGCCCGCATTCTTTCGGCTTCACAACACGTCACTATCAGTCATGGTGAATCTTGCCGCTTGTCATCCTGAGCGAGCGCTGCGCGAGTCGAAGGATCACGACCATCACATTTGTTGGTCTTTCCCAGCAACGGTGAACGTCTCGCCACAAAAGATCCGGGATTCTTCGACTCCGCTCACAGGCTCGCTCCGCTCGAATGACACCGTGTGTAGAAGCGAGTGACTGCATGGTTATGAATTTATGAAGCCCCTCGGCGAATCGTAAATCGCGGCTAGTCCGTGTCGCCGCCGCTCTGCGCCACGTAGTTCTTGAACTTCTCATGCACTGCAGGATCGTTCTCGACCATCTGGATGACGTTGTTGTACTGCATCGGGTCGAGTCCTTCGGAGCGCACCGCTTCGATCTTCTCAGACTCTACCCGCTTGGAGTTCTGCACGGTGGTGTTGCCGGAGTCCTGCTTGGCCTGATGCACAATCGGTTTCACCTTGACCTACGCCTGCGCCGCTTTATGCAGCGTCGCATCGTCAACCGATGAGCCGTTTGCGCCAGGCGCCGACATCGAGTTGCTGTCGGAGTTGCTCGGCGGCGACATCGAGCTGCCGCTATCGCCGCTGGAGGTTTGCGCCATCGCACCCGCAACCGGGAGCGCTAGACACATCGCGAGCACACTGGCAGATGCGATCATCAGCTTTCGAAATCGCGTCATCTCTTCATCCTCCGATAAAAAAAATTGCGCTCGATGGTTCGCCGGCCCAAACTGCTGGCCGACGCATACGCGTCGAGCGTTTGCAGGATGAGGCTGCAAGTCTCTGGCCACCGCGCATCGACGCCGACCTGCGCAGCATTGCGCCCCCATTTGAGCTACGGGGCTTAAATCTCGCGGAGGTGAGGAAAAAGTTCAGAAGAAGGAGCTAGGGCCAGACGGCTTCGCAGGCGATTAACTCGTCGCGCTCCGCCTTAGAAAGGCCGAGAATCTCACCGAGAATATAATCGTTGTTCTCACCGACCTCGGGACCGAGCGTGCGAATCGCGCCCGGCGTCGCAGAAAGCTTGAATGGAATTCCGGTTACGTGAGTCCTTCCTTGTCGCGTTGCCAGCGGCGCCCAGAAGCCGCGCTGCTTGAGCTGCGGATCGCGCGCGCAGATGTCGGCGCCGTTCGACACGACGCCCGCCGCGATACCGCCCGCTTGCAGAGCCATCATCGCGTCTTCCGCGCGCCGCTCGCGAGTCCATCGCTCGACGTTCGCGTCGAGCTCCTCGCGATTGCGCATCCTGAGATACAGCGTGCGGAACTTCGCGTCATTCGCCCATGAAGGCGATCCGATCGCTTTCACGAACCGCTGCCACTCAGCCTCGGTGCGGACCGCGATCGCGATCCAACGATCGTCGTCAGCACCGTCAGGCGCGCATCGATAGACGTTGTGCAGCGCGGCCGGACCTTCCTGCGAATTCCATAGAGGCGGTGTCTGAGTCCGACCGTTGATCGCGATATCGAGCAGTGCGGGACCGATCACCGCCGTCACGCCCTCGAACTGCGAGAGGTCGATAAACTGTCCCTCGCCCGTGCGGCGCTTTTGATAGAGCGCGATCAGCGCGGCGAGCGCGCCAGTGTACCCGCCGCACATGTCGGCATACGAGTAGCCGTATCCTGCCGGCGTGCCGTCGCTCTCGGCCATCAGCAACGTATAGCCCGAGAGCGCCTGCAAGGTCGGGCCGTAACTCACGTAGCTCGAGCGCGGCCCAGTGTGGCCGAGGCCCGACATGCTGATACAGATGATGTCGGGCTTCACCTTGCGAAGGCTCTCGTGATCCATCCCCCACGCGCGCATCACGCGCGCCGAGAAATTGTCCATCACGAGGTCGCTCTTCGCCGCGAGCCGGCGCGCGAGCTCGAGCCCCCTCGGATGGTTCATGTTGATCGCGGCGGAAATTTTGTCGCGATGCAGGTCGCACTGGAGACCGAGCTTGCGGTTACCGAGAGGCGGAGGATTCTTGCGCTCGATTTTCACCACTTCGGCACCGTGATCGGCGAGGATTCGCGTCGCCACCGGACCGGCGACGACCCAGGTGAAATCGAGCACGCGAACACCTTCCAGCGGCAGCGCCATCAGATGATCCCCTCGGCGGCGAGTGCGTCGAGCTCGCCCGTTTCGATCCCGAGCGCATCGCGCAACACCTCGCCCGTATGCTCGCCAAGGAGCGGCGGACGCCGATACGCGCGCCACGGCGTGCCGTTGAAAAGATACGGACCGCCGGGATAACGGAAGCGGCGACCCAACTCTGGATGTTCGACCTCGACGAAAAAGCCGCGCGCCGCGAGCTGCTCGTCGTCGAAGAGCGCCTCGGGCGGACGCACCGCGGCGTAGGGCTGGCGCAGGAGTTGCGCGCGCTCGATCAATTCGTCGCGCGGATAGTCCTTGACCCATTCGTCGAGCACGTCGAACAGATGCTCCGCCATCAGAAAGCGGTGCAGCACCTGGTCGTACTCGGGCGCATCAAGGTCCTGCGCTTTGCCGTCGGACTTCACCCATTCGATGAGCGAGGTCCAGTCGCCGAGCGAGCAATGCATGATGTATCCGTCGCGGCATTTGCCGACGCGGAAATAGCGGCTCCAGTGGAGGGTGCCGCGGCGCGGCTCGGCCTCAGCGCGCTCGAAGTACGAACTCGCGACGTGCTCGACGGCGGCGGCGGTCGCGGCCTGCATGCTGAGATCGATCCACTGGCCTTCGCCGGTCGCGTCGCGCGAGAGAATCGCGATCATCGTCGCGATCGCGCCGAAGTACGCTGCGGAGTGATACGCCTGCAGGCCGAGCGGCCGCACTGGAGGATGGCCGGGATATCCGTTGACGTAGAGCATCCCGCCGAGAGCAGTCAGCACGGTGTCATCGGCGGTGAAGTCGCGATACGGTCCCGTCTGCCCGAAGGGCGTGAGCGAGCAGAGCACGAGCGCGGGATTCTCGCGATACAGGCGCTCCCATCCGAGGTTCATCGCAGCGAGGCGGCCCGGCGCGAAGCTCTCGACGACGACATCGGCGGAGCGGGCAAGGCCGAGCAGAATCTCGGCGCCGCGCTCGCGGCTCAGATCGAGCGTGATCGAACGCTTGTTGAGGTTGTAGAACCAGTTGAAGAGGCTTCGATCGTGATGCGGCAGGTCGTCGAGGAACGGACCGATGCGCCGCGAGCTGCTGCCGCCCGGCGGCTCGACCTTGATCACGTCAGCGCCCATGTCGGCGAGCAGGCGCGAGCACAACTCCGCGCGATGGTCCGTCAGGTCGAGGACTTTGAGGCCCGCGAGGGCGCCGGATTCATTCACTTGCCAAACTTTTTCGGGGCTTCGCCGAGATGCTCGATTGCGAACGCGCTCAAGTCTGTTGTGGGCGGTACTTCGAGCAGGACTTCGTTCTTCGGCCCGGTGCGGACGCCGCCACGCGCGCGAATCGTTTCGAACGTGTCGGGATTGACCCAGCGCACTCCGAGCACGCAGGGCTTGGCCTGTCCTTCCTCGTCCACGGGGACGATGGTGGTGCCTTCCTTGTCGAACAACTCAACTTTTCTAAGTCCCATATGATTGAAGCTCAGGCGCTCGAGTCGAGTCCGCGCCCGCGCGTCTCATGATAGTTGGTCGCGGTTCCGGGTCAATTGGGTTCGATGCGTCGGGGGCTCCTCGCTCCGGCGATCAGCCGTCGATATGCTTGCGCGAAGGGCGGCTCCATCCGGGCTTCAGCTTCCGAATCTCGGCTGGCCATTCCGGGAGGTAGGTCTTTAATTCAGTGATTCTCGCCGCGACCTGGCCTTCTTCTTGCCGTTCTGCTTCCGAAGCGTCGCCTCCGCGACGCGAATCCCGGCTCTCCTGCTTTTGATTAGCCCGCGCCACTTGCCAAGGGCTTCCCTCTCACCCGCAAAGAGAATTCGTTCCTCTGCCCGCTTATCATCGGAAAAGTCTGGTAGGCCAAGGGGGGAGTCCGGACCCAGACCGAGGAAGGAAGATCGCGGGGCTTTCAAATCGAGTTGCACTCTGATTCCTCTTATTGCCAGCAGTAGCGCCTGCTTCGAGTCGACATCGCCCACGCGATGGACTCTTGAATTGACGACCCCTTCACTAGAAACGGACACATCCAACCTCCCCGTTTGGAAAGGGGATCCATTCGGGGCATGCCAATCGAGACGACGATTCGTCGTCCGGACGCGCGCGGATCGGTCAGGGTTCTGCGCGCAATGACTTTTCCCAACGCAACGCGCGGCTGCTTGGTTCTCATCGTTGTGAGGAATTCATCGCTCCCGGCGCCCGGTCTGCGTTCAGTAGGCGTTCACGAAAGTCGCGATATCGGGCGTGCCCCATCCAGTCGTCAGATCGAAGCCTGGCCCTGCCGAGTAACCTTTGACCCCGTCGAGGCCGTTGCTGCCTGTGGTTACGTCACGAATCCCGGCCGGCTGCCCGCTGCCCGATGCCATACCGTAGAGGCGGAAGTCGATATTGCCGAGGCGGCCGTTCGTTCGCTGCGCGATGAGCTGGCTGATTCCGGCCCATGCTGGCGTGCCGATGCTGGTGCCCGCGACGCAACAGCCGATGGCCGCCTCCGACGGAAAGCTGACGAAGAAACCTGGATTGGTTCCGCTCGCGCCGAAAGCGACATCAGGATAGTCGCGCTTCTTATCGTTCGGCATCACGCCCGCCTGGAAGCCGGGTTTGGAAAAGATCTTGCTGCGCCCACCGCCGGTCGCGCCGCCGAGAGACCCGCCCCCCTCGTTCCAGGCCGCTTCTGGGACGCTGCCAGAATCGACGCCGTTGACGTAGTTCGGCGTGAACTCCGTGCCTCCCACCGCGGTGACGTTAGGTGAGGTCGCGACTTCGCTCGGATGCTTGCCGGTCGAGGCGAGGACGCAGCTGTTACTCTTCTTGTTGAAGATGAGCCCGTTGGCGCCATCGTCGCCTGCCGCTACGAACACTGCCTGCCCCTGCCCGGCAGCCTGGGCGAAGATCGAGTTGGCCGACTCGTAGAAACTGTTGGAAACGCCGCAAAAGCCGAAGCTGAGAACGATCGATGAGCACTGATTCTCGCGCACGGCAGCTCTAAGAGCGTCGATCAAACCCGAGCCGCTGGATGCCGTCGCCTCGTTGCCGAGATAAACCTTGATTGGCGCGCCGGGTGCCGTGGTGTGTGCGTAATTCAGATCGACCAGCGTTTCCACCTGGTCGGCGTTGATATTCGAAGCGGCATTGGGATCGACCGCCTCGACTGACGGGTTGCTGGACGTAAACAGCGGCAGGTTGAATTCAGAGTTGAAGGCGTTCGCGGAGTCCAACACAAAGTTCGAATCCTCGATCAGCGCGATGCACTGGGTGCCGGTGCCGTCGAGCGTGCCGATGAGCGACGTCTCGTCATAGAAGTCGTAGATATCCTGGGGGCCGAAGTGCGGCCCTGAGTTACCAACAACGTCATCCGGCTGTTTCACGATGCCGTCGCGGTTTGCAACGGCCGCGGCAGGCGCGGCGTGAACCAAGTTGTCGAGGCCCTCGATACTGTTGACGGCGGCTGCAATGTCCGAAGGCAGAGTTGGATCGTTGAGGTTCGCGAAGTTTGTTCCATCCGATGTGATCGCGATCTTCACGCCGAATGCGCGCTCGGCCGCGGCGACGGTCCCCGTGAAATCAACCCCGCGAGTGAGCGCGTCGGCAGAATTCACCTCGAATCCATTTGAGTTGAGGTAGGCCGCAACCCGCGCAACATCGGCCGGACTCGGTCCAAAGCGCGCCGCGAACGCGGCCGGCGTCGTCCACTGATGATAAATCGAAGAGGTCGGATCCTGCAGTTCAGCCAGAAACTGGTCGAGCGCCTTGGTGTCGCGGATGGCGAGATCGACATGCAACTTCAGGCTCTTGGACTGGGGGGCGGGCACAAGCGACCCGAGATCGGAGACATCTGGATGATTGCCGCTCACGGTTGAACTGCCGGCAGCCGCGACAGGAGCGGCGAGCGCCAGCATCAGCGTCAGCATTGCCCTGCCGTTAAGGCAGCGGCGTAACAAAAATTCTGGTATCTCGAATTTCAAGTGGACCCCTTGTCAACTTGCAGACTTAGACGGCGCGTTGACTCCGAAAATTCGCCTCCTCGACTGGCTAAAATATGCTACCGAACATCGCGCGCGATCAGAATGTGGAAAGGACAGGCTTTGCCTAGCGCTGACGTTTCAGGTTTGTTACTCACCTCAGCGCATCGCATCGGGCGCGGCTTCCGCGATCGTCCTTCGGATCCCCGGATCATCCGGTTCGATTGCCAGCGCATGCCGATAATCCTCGATCGCTTCCTGATGACGCCCGATCTGGTCGAGGATTTTCGCGCGCGCTACGTATGCCATTGCAACGTGGGGTCCTCGGGCGACTGCCTGGTCCGCCGCGGCTAGCGCAGAATCCGTATCGCCGACAGACTGCTGCGCCGTTGCAAGCAAGATCCAAACATCCGGGTTGGAAGCGTACCGGAGCGTCGCGTCGTTCAGGATTTTCTCTGCAGCGGCGTAATCGTGATGCGCTATCGCCATCTCGGCGCGGCCGATTGCGTCGATCTCGGCCCCATCGGTGTGACTCGCGGCCTCATGGAGCAGCCGATCGGCGGTGGCGTCATCGCCGTCCTCGATCGCGACCCGAGCCGCCTCGCCGTAGGCCTCCGCTGGCGCATCCTTGATAAGCGGCAGAGCGCGGACCATTTCGTCAACTGCGAGCTTACGATTGCCCTCCATCAGTTGAACGATGCCGAGGTTGTAGAGCGCCGAGCCGGATTCGGGTTCGAGCGCGCCGGCGACCTGGAACTCGCGCGCCGCCTGGGTGAGCTGGCCCTCGCTCTTCAGCGCCATCCCAAGCCGCTCATGGCATAGCGAGGAGCCGGGAAATACTTCGACGCAGCGCCCGAACAAGGCGGCGTCATCGTGCCAGTAGCCCTGGACATGCCAGAGCATCGCGACCAGTCCCAAAGCGGCCGTTGCGAGCGCGGCGAGAACAACATTGCGCACCGACTCGGCGCCGAGAAGGAGTTCGCCGGCACACCCGCCGAACATCAGGCACAACGCGACCGAGGAAAAATAAAGGTAGCGATCTTCGACCATCGCAATCGGACTTAGCGCGCCGAGGTTCAACACCGGCGCGATCCCAAGCGCGATCCACGCGGCGCAGAAAAGATAAAGCGGCGCGCGCCTTCGATGCGCCAGCAGCATCGCGGCGGCCCCTCCGATCGCAAATAAGCCGAGTAGTGGCAGATAGAACTCGGCTGCGGCGGCACTAGCTACTGGCACCACAGGATGAGCCGGCTCGGCTCGCCAGGGCGTGAGCAGCAACAGCACGTACTGGCCGACGACTTCGGGTATCGTGAGCGTGATTTGCGCGGCGCTCATCTGGTTCGTCGGGTTGGCGCGGCTGATGAACCCGAGGATCGAGTAACGGAGCGCGAGGTACGCCGCGGCGACCGCGAAAAATCCGGCGCTGCCCAATGCCGCGCGACGGAGTCGCGCGGTCCTGCTTCGCTTGGCTGATTCATTGCCGGATCCGATGACCAGATAGACGGCGACGATCGCTGGAAACATGATCGCCGACTCGTGGCTCAGCATCGCAAGCGCGCTGAGAGCCATCGCCGCGGCCAGCCACACCGGCGCGCGCGTACCGTGCCGAATTACGATCAGCAGCGCGCCTAGTTCGAACACCGCCGCCATCGGTATCACGATCGCCGACGGCCAAACGATGGCCTGCGCGTGGATCGGCAGTATTGAGAAGAGAGCAGCGGCGATCAGCGCCGAGGAAAAATCGCGGGTCAACTCTTCCGCTACCTTGAACACAACAAACACCGCGAGGACTTCGATCGCGATCATCGCGAGATGCCATCCGATCGGATTCATGCCGAAGGCGTGATAGTTGATGGCCAGCCAGAGATCCTGGAGCGGCCTGTAGTAGGCGCTTTGCGGCAGCCGCGCTGGATCACGGAACCACCACGAGTCGCGGGCGAATGAGCGCCACGCGAGTGACCAATCGCCAATCAGATGATTGAGGCGGATCTCCTCGTTGTCGTCATAGACGAACTCGTTGCCGAGGGCACGCAAGTAAACGAGCGCTGCGCCCGCGAGCAACGCGGCAATCGCAATCCGGCGCCAGCGCAATGCAAAGGCCGCTTCCGACTTTGTGCGATCCGGCGAGCGTGCGCTGCCTCGCCTCGGACCACTTTTGGACCTCGTGGCCATGCGGCAAGACCGGCAGTTAACTTAGCGCAGAGCTTCGGGCGCGACCTTCGCGACCATGAAGGGGATGTCGGTATCCTCGGGCTCGGCTGCAATCGCGCGGCGATATTCGGCGACCGCCTCATCGTGGCGCCCCAGCTTGTCGAGCAGCTTCGCGCGCAGCATCCGATACCATCCCGAGTCGGGGGAGAGCTCAATTGCATGATCAGCCGCGATCAAGGCATTTAGATTGTCGTGGAGCACTTCGTCATTCTGCGCGAGTAGGATCCAGAGGTCAGGGTATTTGGGATATTGTTTGGTCGCGTCTTTGAGGATATCACGCGCACCGGCGTAATCGCGATGAGATTGCTTGATTTGCGAATAGCCGATAGCGGCCATCGCGCCGCCTTGCGGCTTGGCCGCGATAAGCTTGAGGACCTTGTCAGCGGTGTCATAGTCCTGCATCCCGATCGCATCGGTAACCACCTCCAAGAACCACTTGTCCTTGACCCCATTCGCCTGTAGCGCGGCGACCATTTCGGCGAGTCCCCGCTCTCGTTCACCTTTGGCGATGTATAGCTGGCCGAGTTGCATCATCTCGTAGCTCGGCGCTGGGTTGAGTGCGATCGCGATTTTACGGTTGCGCTCAGCGCTTCGAAGGTCGCCGTCATCGGTCTGCGCAGAAGCGAGCCACGAACGACATAGCCAGGAACCAGGCTCATCCGCGATGCAGCGCGAGAACATCGTGAGGTCGTTGTGCCAGAAGTACTGGACACGCCACAGAATAGTCGCCAGCGCGATACCGCTCGCAGTCAGCACGGGTATTGTGAGCCACGCCAGAAGGCTCGACGTAGCTATCAATTGGCCGGCAAAAGCGCCCACCATGATGCTCCATGCCGCCGAGGCCGTGTAAACATATCGATCCTCCATCAATGAGATCGGTCTGAAGGCACGCAGGTTCAGCACCGGTGCGATCGCCAACATGATCCAAATGATGCAGAACCAGTAGATCGGCGCCTGGCGCCGATAAGTGATGAGCAACGCCACCGCGGCACTCGCGATCACGACCAAAATGATCATTGGAAGATAGAAGGCGGGAGACGAGATCGAGGAAATGATTGCCACCGAGTGTGCAGGTTCGGCACGAATCGGCAGTACCATCATCAGAATGTACTTGCAAAGTACATGCGGAATATTGATCAGCGTCACGTACCAACTCATGACATTCGATGAAGCAGCCGCGGAGATAAGGCCAAGCACGGCAACCCGGATGCCAAGGTACACGACTGCAGCCGCGAAAAATGGCAGGCTCGCGATCACGGATGGTCGTATGCGCGACTGCCACGCGGTCGCCGGCGCCGATTCACGGCCCGGCTCGAAAAACGTATAGGTGGCAACGACCACGGGAAACAGGATCGCCGACTCGTGGGTCAACAGTGCGCAGAAGAAAAGCCCGACAGCCAGCGCAGTATTCCGAGGCGTCACGGCCTCGCGCGTAATGACGAGCAGGAATGCGCCAAGTTGGAACGCCAGCACCATCAGGATAGGAATCGCCGACGGCCACACCACAGCCTGCGCGTGCACGGGCATCAGCCCGAAGAGCGTCGCCGCGATGACCGCGGACGAAAGACGATGAGTTAGTTCCTCAGTGACTCTGAACAGCAGATAAACGACGATCACTTGCATCGCGATCGTCAGCACGTGATAGCCGCGCGGATCGTAGCCGAAGAGATGAAAGTTGACGCCGAGCCACAGATTCTGCAGCGGGCGATAGTAGAAGCTCTGCGGCGTGTCCGGGTCGTAGAACCACCAAAGCTCTTTGTAGAACGACTTCCAGACAAACGACCAAAGCTTGATGTACTTGTTGCTGGCGATATCCGCGACGTCGTCGTAGACGAAAAGGTTGTGGATCGAGCGGGTATAGACCAGGGCTGAGACTGCCAGCACACCCGTGAGCCACAGCTCGCGCACTGGCAGCCGCCACGCGGCCGGTGCGCCTTGGTGCGATACCGCCGCTGGCTCGCGTAATGCGGAGTCATGCTCTCGCGGCGTTGGGGAGCGTCCGCTTTGAGCGGCCACACGCTCTGCGGAATCGGCGCGCTGCGGACGAGACGGCTTTCTTTTCTGTTTCTTCGACAACGAGAGAATTCTGCCTTATATCGCCGTCAAGCGAAATCCGTTCACCCTGCCCGCTTTTGGTCCTTTGGCCGTCAGTCGGCTAAATCTTGCACTATTCACGGCCTAAGGAGAAACCTCTCCGCCGCATGAGCATTCCCACGATCGCTCTCATCACTACTGGCGGGACGATTTCCACGCTCGATTCCGGGCATGGCGCCGTGCCCCATCGCAGCGGCCGCGAGCTGCTGCACCATCTCGGCGAGAAGCGCACCGAGGTCTCGGCCAAGGTCGTCGATTTCGAGAAGATTCCCGGCTCGGCAATGACTCCGGCCAGGATGGCTGAGCTTGCGCGCGCGATTGAATCCGAATTGCGCCGCCCGGCTATCGCAGGTGTCGTCGTCACTCACGGTACCGATACGATCGAGGAAAGCGCCTACCTCTGCTACCTGACGATCGCGAGCCCCAAGCCGGTGGTTTTCACGGGCTCGATGCGCACCGGATCGGAGCTTTCATGGGACGGGCCGCGCAACCTGCTCGACGCGTTAAAGGTCGCAGGTTCTCCGCACGCGCGAAACCTGGGCGCTCTGCTCGTGATGAACGAGGAGATACATTCGGCCCGATTCGTGACCAAGAGCAACGGGCTTACGCTCGGAACCTTTCACTCGCCGGCCGCCGGTCCTCTCGGGCGCATCTACAACGGCGAGCCATGGATTTTCGTGGTTCCCGCGATGAAGCGCGAGGTGCTGCGGGCAAAGGTCGAGGCAAACGTCGCGATGGTCACGACGCTCACCGGAGATGCGGATTCGCTCGCCGAGGCACTCGCGCGACCGAGCCTCCGTGGCATGGTCGTGGCGGGCTTCGGCAGCGGACGCGTCCCGCCCGAGTGGTATAAGCTGATCGAAGAGACGATTGCGAAGGGAATCCCGATGGTGCTTGCGTCACGCACCGGCGCGGGAACGATCGACGACCCCTATGGCGGCGGCGCGCACTATCTGCGGTCCCGAGGGATGATCGCGGCGCACGAAATCCAGCCGCTCAAGGCGCGCATCAAGCTGATGGTCGCTCTGGGAAACGGCTTAAAAGGAAAGCGCCTCAAGGAATATATTGAGAACGGATAGCGCTCAAGCCTTCCAGGCTGCGCGTTGACAAGCGCTCGCCACCACCGGAGAATCGAGATCACAATGGCACGTATTACTGTGGAAGATTGTCTCGAGCGGATTCCCAACCGCTTCGAACTGGTGCTGGGCGCGGCACGACGAGCTAAGCAGTTGCTGAAGGGTG
Source organism: Candidatus Binataceae bacterium (assembly GCA_030037595.1). GTDB lineage: Bacteria > Desulfobacterota > Binatia > Binatales > Binataceae > JASHPB01. Next base: position 208 of record JASHQJ010000327.1, on the reverse strand, counting down.
CCCGGCCGCTAGTCGAGTCCGACAACAAGGAAGTAGTCACGGCGTTGCGCGAGATCGCAGCTTCCAAGGTGACTGTCGAGCAGCCCGATCGCGATTAGCAACTGGCGGCCTCCGCTCGCTAAACCTTCGCCTTCGTCGCCACGGCGCGGGCGGCATTGAGAGCCCATCTCCAGGTCGTTCCGGTGCCCCGTAAGTCGAGAAAGAGCAA
>JASHQJ010000326.1 GCA_030037595.1 Candidatus Binataceae bacterium | reverse complement strand
CGGTAGGATATGTGCGCGCGGCATGAGATCGATTTTGTTGAGCGCGACCACTAGCGGCCGTTTCATCGCGCGCAACTCCACGAGCAACTCTTTATCGTCACTGCGGAGGCGCGGACCCGCCTCGATCACGACCAGCAGCACCTCGCCCTCGCCGAGCGCGCGGCGGGCGGTCTGCACCATCCGCTGATTCATGGCGCGATGCGAGTCGTGAATCCCCGGCGTGTCGATAAACAGAAACTGGGCATCGGGATCGCTGCGAATACCGAGAATGCGGCGGCGTGTCGTCTGCGGTCGCGGCGTGACGGCCGCTACCTTCTGCCCGATCAGCAGGTTCAGCAGCGTCGACTTGCCGACGTTGGTGCGGCCGCAAATTGCAACGAAGCCTGCACGATGCTCACTGGCCGCGCTCATTCAACTCCCGCTCGATTCGATCGAGTGCCAGACGTGCCGCCGCCTGCTCGCTCTGCTTCTTGCTGCCACCTTCGCCGATTCCGAGCTCGCGTCCCCCGATTCTGATTCGCGTCGTGAAGCGCTTGGCGTGGTCCGGACCTTCGGCCGAAATCAACTCGTACACCGGCTGGACCCGATAATGCCGATATGACAATTCCTGCAATTCGGTCTTGTAGTCGCGCTCGGCGGCCGGCCCGCCGATGTCACCGGAAAATAGTTGCTCGACCACCCGCTGGGCGGGAGCGAGGCCGCCATCGGAGTAGATCGCACCGATAAGCGCCTCGAATGCCGCCGCAAGGATTGATGTTTTTTCCCGGCCACCGCTCTTCTCTTCGCCCTTGCCGAGCCTAAGCAACGCTCCGAGTTCTATCGTCTGCGCTTTCAGAGCCAACGTCCGCGCGTTGACTATCGACGCGCGCTGCTTTGAGAGAGGACCTTCCTTGGCGGACGGAAACTTGCGCATCAGCAGATCGGCAATCGCGAGATCGAGCACCGCGTCGCCAAGAAATTCGAGCCGTTCGTAGTGTGCGTCGGAGCCTGTCGCCGCGCTCGGATGCGTCAGCGCGGTCAGCAGCAACTCGGCGCGCATGAACGAATAGCCAAGAGCGCGCTCGAGCGCGGCGTGGCGCCGTTCAGGAGGAGATGGCGGCGGCGCTGCTTCGCGCCGCCGGCCAAATAACTTGGCCAGCCACTTGGGCGGCATCGGCAGACAACACCTCCACCTCGACTTCCTGGTTGATAAGTTCGTTGCGACCATCAACCGCAACGCGAATGTAGTTGCGGCTATATCCGTGCAGCGCGCCGTTGCTCGCGCGTTCTTCGAGCAACACCTGAACGCGCGATCCAACCGCGCGTCGCGCGAACTCAGCGCGCTTCAACTCGCCGAGCCTGCGCATCCGCTCCGCGCGTTGACTGATCTCGAGCGGCCGCACTTTGCCCGGCATCTTGGCCGCCGTGGTTCCATCGCGCACGGAATACGGGAAGACGTGAAAATACGCGAGCGGCAGCGCCGCAACGAACTCGTAGTAGGATTCGAACTGCGCCGCGCTCTCTCCCGGAAAACCGACGATCAGATCGGTGCCGATCGCCGCCGACGGCATCGCCTCGAGCACACGCTCAACGCGGTCGCGGAAATACTCGCGAACGTAGCGCCGGCGCATCCGCGAAAGCGTCGGGTCGTCGCCCGATTGCAGCGGTAGATGCAGATGCGGGCAGAAGCGCGGACTCGTCGCAAGGATATCGATTATCCGGTCGCTCAGCTCCTCGGGGTCGAGCGAACTTATCCTGGTGCGGCCGATCTCGGAACGCTCGGCGATCATCTCGAGGAGGTCTGCGAGTTCAACCGGCGGCGAGAGATCTTTGCCATAACCTCCGAGATGAACCCCGCTCAACGTGACTTCCTTGAAGCCGCGGCGATGAACCTCGTCGAGCGCCTCGATCACGCGGCGCGGTTCGATACTGCGCGAAGTGCCGCGCGAGAACGGCACGATACAGAAGGTGCAAAACTGATCGCATCCTTCCTGCAGCTTGAGGAAAGCTCGTGTGTGCCCCGCGAGGGTAACCGCTCCGAGGTCGATCTCGGCGCGTTCCTTGCGGAGGTTCGACACCATCACGCGCTCGCTCGCTCCCAGAGCGACCGCCCGCTCGAGATCGTCAGGACGGCCGAGACCGATGATCGCATCGACTTCCGGCGCCTTCGCCAGGCGTGCCGGCGATGCCTGTGCAAGGCATCCGGTCATCACTACGCGAGCGGCGGGATTCAGCCGCTTCGCCCGCCGCGCCAGACGCAGGCTTTCGCTGTCGGCTCGATTCGTCACGGTGCAGGTGTTGACGATATACACGTCGGCGGGCTCGCTGAAGTCACGGCGCTCCATACCGCACGCGAGCAGACGCGCTTCGATTGTTGCCGAATCGTACTGATTAACCTTGCAGCCGAGCGTGGCAACCGCGAAACGCATCTACGGCTCCATCGCTCGCTCGATAAAGCCACCACCGAGCACTTCTTCGCCGCGATAGAAAACGCAGGCCTGACCCGGAGTGATGGCGGGACCCGGAGAATCAAATCGGACTTCGGCGCGATCCGATGAAACAAACTCGAGCGTCGCCGCCAGCCCGGCGTGCCGATAGCGGATCTTTGCCTCGGCACGCACCTCGCGTTCGTTCGCGATCGCTGGATTCACCAGACTCACGCGCTCAGCGACCAGGCCCGACGACGAGATCTCCGCGCGAGGCGCGACGACCACATCGCCCGAGCCGCGATTGATCGAGCGCACGTAGAGCGGCTCGCCAGTAGCGATACCGAGCCCGCGCCGCTGTCCGACTGTAAAACGATGAACGCCCGCGTGCTCGCCGAGCGTATTGCCGATCGTGTCGATGATCCTGCCTGATCTGATGCGCGTGCGGTCGGCGTTGCGCTCAACGAAACTAGCGTAGTCGCCGTCGGGTACGAAACAGATCTCCTGGCTTTCGGGCTTGTCGGCATTCTTGAGTCCGAGCGCTCGGGCTCGGGTACGAACCTCCGACTTGGTCAGAGCGCCCAGCGGAAATAGCGTCCGCGCGAGCTGCTCCTGACCGAGCATGAAAAGAAAGTACGACTGATCCTTGGAGGAATCGCGCGCGCGAAGCAGGCAATAGCTGCCGTCCGCGCCGCGGGTGATTCGGGCGTAGTGTCCGGTCGCGACATAGTCAGCTTCAAGCGCCCTAGCCCGCTCCCAGAGCCGATCGAACTTGATTTCGCGATTGCACATCACGCAGGGATTCGGCGTGCGCGCGACAAGGTACTCGGAGACAAAGTTGGCGATCACACGCGACGCAAAGTCGCCGCGCAAATCGATTACGTAGAAAGGAAAACCGAGGCGCTCGGCGACGCGGCGCGCATCTTCGAAATCATCGTGCGAACAGCAGCTCCCTCGACGGCGCGCGAGACCCGCTGGAGGCTCCGGCGCGAGCCGCATTGCAACGCCGACGACGTCGTAGCCCTGCTCCTGCAACATTGCTGCGGCGACGCTGCTGTCCACGCCGCCGGACATCGCTACGAGCACGCGCGCGCTCATCGGAGGGCCTCCGCGGCGACGGTTTCACTCGCGGCGACGCGACGCCATACGCGTGGGATGATCTCGGCGGCCGCCGCGATCTCCGCGGCCGTCGTGTTCCATCCGAGACTGATTCGAAGCGACGAGCGCGCGGCTGCGGCGCTCAAACCCATGGCGAGGAGCACGTGAGATGGCTCGACCGCACCAGCCGCGCACGCCGAGCCCATCGAAACCTGCACACCCTCGAGATCGAGCGCGATCAGCATGCTCTCGCCCAGTACGTCTGGGAAAGTGAGGTTGAGAGTGTTCGGGAGCCGTCCGCTAGCCGGACCATTCAGGCGAAGCCCTGGAATTGCCGAGATGAGCCGCTCCAGGAGCGATGATGCGAGCACTTCGACGCGGTGCATCTCCTCCGACGTAGAATCCGCGGCAACTTCGGCTGCCGCGCCAAATGCAACAGCGCCCAGCAGATTTGGCGTGCCGGCGCGAAGTCCACTCTCCTGCGGACCGCCGAGAATCTGCGGCGCGAGCAGCCCGGCATCGCGAACGAAGAGCGCGCCGATTCCCGCCGGCGCGCCGAGCTTGTGCCCGCTCAGCGTTATCAGGTCGCAGCCGAGAGCATCGACATCAATTGGAATTCGTCCCGCCGCCTGGGCCGCATCGAGATGCAGCAGCGCGCCAGCGCGCTTCACTCCTGCCGCGATTGGCGCAACCTCGAGAATCGATCCGACTTCGGCATTAGCCAGCGCGAGCGTGACCAGCGTCGTGTCCTCGTCGATCGCCTCGATCACGCGCTCCGGTGGGATGCGGCCGTCGGAATTCGGCGCGACGCGGATGACCTCGAAGCCACACTGCTCGAGATCGGCGAGCAGCGCCAACACCGAGGAATGTTCGATCGCGGACGACACCATCTTTCTTCGATTCGTGGATCCTGCCGCGACACCTCGAATCGCGAGGTTGTTCGATTCAGTGCCTCCGCTCGTGAAGACTATCTGCCGCGCGTCGGCGTTGATCAGCGTCGCGACCTGCTCGCGGGCGCGTTCGAACACCCGTCGGGCGCGCTGACCTGCGCTATGCACCGATGACGGATTCGCCATACCTTCGCCAACGAACTCTGCGATCGCCGCCTTCAGCTCATCGCGAAGTGGCGAGCCAGCATTATGATCGAGATAAATTGTCACTTTCAGTAGCTCTGCGTGCCCGCACGCGGGCCAATTAACTTATCCTACCGTGATTTTCGGCAAAAGCAGGACTCCGCGCCGCGTCTGGTGCGAAGTCAAGTCGCAGACGACCGCGAAAATCAGCGTTTGTTGACGAGCGCGCGGTCAGGCTCAGGCGGATGAAATTCGCCGACCTTGTCTTCGAGGCAGTCCTGGCGCTCCTCGATTTCACCGAGCCGCGCGGTTAGGCGATTGATCTGATCGACCAGCTTAGTCATCGCGCGCGCGACCGGGTCTGGAAGCTTCGCGTGCTCGAGTTCCATCACGTCGTGGCGAGCGCTGTCGCCCTCGATCACCTTGCCGGGGATTCCGACCACCGTCGAATACGGCGGCGCCGATGACACGACCACGGCGCCCGCGCCGATTCTGCTGCCGCGTCCGATTCGCACCGGTCCGATAACCGCAGCGCCGGCCGAGATCATCACGTGATCCTCAACCGTGGGGTGGCGCTTCTCTTTCTTGAGGCTGGTGCCGCCAAGCGTAACACCCTGGTAGATGAGCACGTCGTCGCCGATTTCGGTCGTCTCGCCCATCACCACTCCCATGCCGTGGTCGATAAAAAGGCGCCGCCCGATCTTCGCGCCCGGATGAATCTCGATACCGTTGAGGAAGCGCGACAGCTCCGCGACGAGGCGCGCGAGCAGCTTCATATGATGTTCCCATAAGAAATGCGCGACCCGGTACATCCAAATCGCGTGAACACCGGGATAAGCCAGCACGACTTCGAGCTTGGTACGTGCGGCAGGATCGTGGTCGAAGACCATCTGGATGTCTTCACGCATTCGGCTGATAACACCCATGGTCGTGACTCCTTGGCCGCGTCAGGATTTCAGAGGCGCGGCGTGATGATTCGCGGCGCGAGGCCTCGGCCGCGCGCCATTGAGCTTGGTGGCCGGCTTCATTCGCGGCCTTAGATTATCCTTGTGTAGCTTGTACTCAACCGAGTCAACCAGGGCCTGCCAGCTCGCCTCGACGACGTTGCTGGAGACTCCGACCGTACCCCATCGCCGCTTGCCATCTGTAGATTCTATAAGCACCCGCACGCGCGCGTCGGTGCCGGTGCCGTTATCGAGCACGCGCACCTTGTAGTCCACAAGCTGCATCTCGGCGAGTGCGGGATAGTACGGCAGGAGCGCCTGGCGCAGCGCCGTGTCGAGCGCATTCACGGGGCCATTGCCGATCGCGGAGTTGCGTGTGCGCGCGCCGTCAGGCCCTTCGAGCACAATCACGGCCTCGCTGAACGGCGCCTGGTCCGCGTGCCACTTATCATCGAAGACTCGGAAACTCACGAAGTTGAAATGCTCGCGCGTGCGGCCGACCGCCCGCAGCATCATCAATTCGAACGACGCATCCGCGCCGTCGTACGCATATCCCTCGGCCTCGAGGCGCTTCAGCTGCTCGAGCAGAAGTCCGATTTTCTCGTCGCCGGAATCCAGTTCGAGACCGAACTCTTTGGCCTTGTACGCAATATTGGCGCGGCCCGAGAGCTCCGAGAGCACGACGCGCCGCGCGTTGCCAAGCAGACTCGGGTCGATGTGCTCGTAGGTGCGCGCATCGCGCTGGATTCCCGAGACATGCAGCCCCGCCTTGTGCGCGAAGGCGCTCCGCCCGACGTAGGGTTGGCGGGCGAACGGTGTGATGTTCGCGAGCTCGTACACCAGCGTCGAGACTTCGCTCAACTGGTTCATCTTCGAAGGCGGCAGGCAGTGGTAGCCAAGCTTCAACTGCAAGTTGGCGATAATCGAAACGAGATTGGCATTGCCGCATCGTTCGCCGAAGCCGTTGATCGTTCCCTGCACCTGCGTCGCGCCGGCTTCCACGGCCGCGATCGAGTTGGCAACTGCAACCTCAGAATCGTTATGACAATGAATTCCGATGGGGCAATTGACCGCAGCGCGCGCAGCTTTGACCGCGGCCTCGATCTCATGCGGCAGGCGGCCGCCATTCGTATCGCAGAGCGCGATCAGCGTCACGCCAGCCTCGTCCACCGCCTTCAGGCACTGGAGCGCGAACTCGGGATTCGAAAAGTAGCCGTCGAAAAAATGTTCGGCGTCGAAAATCGTCTCGTGGACGTGCTTTTTCAGATAGGCGATCGTATCGGCGAGGATTTCGATATTGGCGTCAGCGGAGATGCGAAGCGCCTCGCGCACATGCAGATCCCACGTCTTGCCGACCACAGTCGCGACGGGAGTATCGGCCTTGAGCAGCAACTGGAGGTTGCGATCGGCCGACGCTTTCACGCCCGCGCGCCGCGTCGAGCCAAAGGCCGCGATCTTTGCGTGCTTCAGCTTGAGCCGCTTGACCGCCTTGAAGAACGCGGCGTCGCGCTCGTTTGAGCCCGGCCATCCGCCCTCGACATAATCCACACCGAGATCGTCGAGCCGCTCCGCGATTCGTACTTTGTCTTCGACGGTAAGCGACACGTCCTCCGACTGGCATCCATCGCGGAGCGTCGTGTCATAGATCTGAATGTGCTTGGCGTCGGCCATCGTTGTCCTGTCAGGCGCGCAGCGCGCCAGCGCCATTCTCAAGGAAAGCGTCATGCAGCGTGCGCATCGCGAGTTCACCGTACTTCGAATCGACGACTACTGAAACCTTGATTTCGGAGGTCGAGATCATCTGGATGTTGATGCGCTCGGCGGCGAGCACTGAGAACATCCTGGCCGCGACACCGGCGTGGGTTCGCATGCCGAGGCCGACGATCGAGACCTTCGCCACCTGGTCCTCGTGACGAACGCCCGACGCGCCGATTTCCTTGGCGGTGCGTTCGATTACCTCGAGCGCGCGTCGCAAGTCATCGCGGCCGACGGTGAAGGTCATGTCGGTGCGGCCATATTCGCTCGCGTTCTGGATGATCATATCGACGACGATTCCGGCGTCTGCAATTGGGCCGAATATTCTCGCTGCCAGGCCCGGCGCATCCTCGACGCCGACGATCGTAACCTTACTCTGATTCTGATCGAGCGTTACGCCTGAAACGAGCACGTCTTCCATCGAC
>JASHQJ010000325.1 GCA_030037595.1 Candidatus Binataceae bacterium | reverse complement strand
GTTCCGCCCGTCGAAAATCACCGGCTGCTTCAGTTCAGTCTTGATGCGCTGGAAATTGGGATGCCGGAATTCGTTCCACTCGGTGAGAATCAGGAGCGCGTCGGCGCCGTGCAAGGCTTCGTAGTTCAGCCGATGGTATGAAAGGCGTCCCGCGCGATCGCCAAGCAGGGCGCGCGTATTCTCGAGCGCCTCCGGATCATGCAACTGACACTTCGCCCCGGCCTGCAGCAGCTCATCGATTACGACCAACGACGGCGCCTCCCGCATATCGTCAGTGCGCGGCTTGAACGCGAGTCCCCAGAGCGCGAAGGCGCGGCCCTCGAGGTTCATGCCGAAGTGCTGTTTCACACGGAGCGGCAGGAGACGCTTCTGTCGAGCGTTCACCGCCTCGGCTGAGCGGAGCAAAGCGAAATCCAGGTCGTGCTCGGTCGCGCTATGCACAAGAGCTTGCACGTCCTTGGGGAAACATGATCCGCCGTAACCGATGCCGGGGAACAGGAACGACGACCCAATTCGGCGATCGGAACCGAGGCCGCGCCGCACCGAGTTAATATCCGCGCCGACCGCGTCACAAAGATTCGCCATATCGTTGATGAATGAGATGCGCAGCGCGAGCATCGCGTTGGATGCGTACTTCGTGAGCTCGGCCGATCGAGGATCCATTACCAGGATCGGATTGTCGGTGCGCACAAATGGCGCGTGAATCTCCTTCAGGATCGCCGTCGCGCGCTCGCTCAGGCTGCCGATCACGATTCGGTCGGGCCGCATGAAGTCCTCGATCGCGGAGCCTTCTTTCAGGAACTCCGGCACCGAGCACACATCGACCTGATACTTGGCGTCGCGGGTCACGATCTCGCGCACCTTGTCATTGGTGCCGACGGGGACGGTGCTCTTCACCACCACCATGTGATAGCCGGTGACGGCTTTTGCGATTTGCTCGGCGGCCTTGAAGACGCCCGTAAGATCAGCGGCGCCGTTGGTGCCCGGCGGCGTTCCAACCGCGATAAATGAGACCATCGATTGAGCCACAGCGCTCGCAGTGTCTTGCGTGAATTGCAGGCGTCCCTCTTCCTTGTTGCGCCGCACCAGCTCCTCAAGCCCGGGCTCGTAGATCGGCACCTTGCCTTCGTTCAGCGTTGCGATCCGCCTGGAATCGATATCGACACAAATCACCTCGTTGCCGCTTTCGGCGTAGCAGGTGCCGCTGACGAGGCCGACGTAGCCGGTGCCTATTACCGCGATGTTCATCTAGAGCGCCTCTTTAGAATTCTTCCTTAACGACGTAAATCGGCTTGTTCTGCGATTCGTGATAAGTGCGCGCGAGCATCTCGCCCAGCAGCCCTATACTGATGAATTGGACGCCAACTACCACCAGCAATACTGCCAGCAATAGCGCGGGGCGATTGGCGAGTGGATGACCGAGCAGGACTTTCTCCAGCACCAGGATCGTTGTCCAGATTCCGCCGAGGCCGCCGACCACGAGCCCAATCAGACCGAACACCTGGATCGGTGCGGTCGAGTATCCGGAGAGAAATTTCACCGTGATCAGATCGAGTAGCGTGCGCACGATACGCCAGAGTCCGTACTTCGATGTGCCCGCGTGGCGCGGACGAAACCCAATCGGCACCTCGGTGACCTTCGCGCCCTGCTCCGCCGCGATCGCCGGCACGAACCGATGCATCTCGCCGTAGAGGCTCAGTCCCTGCGCGACTTCGCGCCTGTACGCCTTGAACGTGCATCCGTAGTCATGAAGCCGAACCCCGGTCATAGTCGAGATCAGCCAGTTCGCCGCCACCGACGGCATGCGCCGCGTAAGCGCCTCATCATGCCATCGCTCGGTGCGCCAACCACTCACGATATCGAAGCCATCGCCGAGTTTTCCGAGTAGCAGCGGAATATCGGCGGGATTGTTTTGCAGGTCGGCGTCCATCGCGACGATCACGTCGCCGCGCGCGCGATTGAAGCCGCAGCTAAGCGCCGCCGTCTGCCCGGAGTTGCGCGCGAGTCGAATCACGCGCACGTCCGGGTCCTGCCCGCGAATCGAGCGCAGCACTTCGAGGCCGCCATCGGTGCTTCCGTCGTCGACGAAGATCAGTTCGTACGAGCGGCCAAGCGAGCGCATGGTGCGCGTCAACTCGTCGTGTAACGCCGCCAGGTTATCGCGCTCGTTGTAAAGCGGAACGACTATCGAGAGATCCATCTTGAATGATGGGAGTCCGTGAGTTCGATAAACGCGCGGTAGCGATTGTCGATCGCTTCCCAGGTAAGAGTTTCGAGCCTTCTCAGGGAAAAATCCTCGACCGCGTAGGACGCGACCACGCTGCCGTACACGACCGCGGTGCGAAGTGTCGATTCATTGACGCGACCGTTGCGCGCGAGGAAGCCCATCATGCCGCCGGCGAACGTGTCGCCCGCGCCAGTCGGATCGATCACTTCCTCGAGCGGATAAGCCGGCACCGCGAACATCCCCTCCTTGCTGAACTGGAGCACGCCATATTCGCCGCGCTTGATGAGCACCGTACCTGGGCCCATCGCGAGAATCGCGCGCCCCGCCTTGACCAGGTTGTGCTCGCCCGTGAGCAGGCGCGCTTCGGCGTCGCTGCAGAGCATGATATCGACGCGCTTGATGACCTTCTCGAGGCCTGCGCGGGTGGTGTCGATCCAGTAATCATAGAGGTCGGCGATCACAAGCTTGGGACTGCTCACCTGGTCGAGAATATGCTCGTGGAGGTCCGGATCGTTGGGCGCGAGGTATATATAGTCCGCGCGGCGCTGATCGGGCAGCAATTCCGGCGTAAATCCCTCCAGCACATTGAGGGAAAGCTGCACCGTGTCGCGCTTGTTCATGTCCTCGTGATAGCGGCCATGCCATCGCGTGGTCATGCCCTCGAGGCGGACCACGCCGCGCATGTCGATGCCGCGGTCAGTAAACATGCGCCAGTGCTCGGGCCGATAATCGTTGCCGACGACGGACACGATACTCACCGGTGAGAAGAACCGCGCGGCGAGCGCGAAGTAACTCGCGCCGCCGCCCATCACCTCTTCGACTTTGCCGTTCTGCGTCTCGACCGTGTCGTACGCGAGAAAGCCGACCACCACGATGCTCATGTGCCGATTTCGTCCGCCTTTGGAATCACAGGTACTTGCCGACCAGCGGCCGCAAGTCGTCCTTGAGTTTCTGTGGAATGAAGTGAGGGTCGGTGATGATCGTGCCCTTGAGCGCGTCGGCGCACGCGCAGTCGCGCGGCCGCTGATGGAGCCCCTGCGCGAGGTTCGTGACCGCGGTCTGCGCGGTCTCGACGTTGAGCTTCATCACGCGCAGGATTTCGCCGATATCCACCGCCGCGACCGTCTGATGCCAGCAGTCGTAGTCCGTCACCAGCACCAGCGCCGCGAAACAAATCTCCGCTTCGCGCGCGAGCCGTGCCTCCTGCATCGCAGTCATACTGATTACGTCAACGCTGAATTGGCGATACAGGCGCGATTCGGCACGGGTCGAGAACTGCGGCCCCTCGATGCAGAGATAGGTGCCGCCGCGATGCACCGCTTTGGCATCCGCGGCTTCGGCTGCGTCGCCGAGCCCCGTCGCGAGAGTCTTGCAGACCGGATCGGCCAGCGAGACGTGAACCACGATTCCGTCGCCGAAGAACGTTTCGGGCCGCTTGAAAGTGCGATCGATGAACTGATCGGGGACGACTAGGTGCCCGGGCGCGATATTCTCGCGCATGCTACCCGCCGTCGACACTGAGACCAGGTGCGTCACGCCTAGCATCTTCATGCCAAAAACGTTCGCGCGGAAATTGATCTCGCTTGGCAGGATGCGGTGACCGCGGCCGTGGCGCGAGAGGAATACGACCTCGGTCTCGCCAATTCGCCCCTGGTAAAAAGAATCCGAAGGCCGCCCGAACGGCGTCTCCAGTTCCATCAGCGCGACCTTGTCGAGCCTGGGCATCTGGTAAAAGCCGCTTCCCCCGATCACCCCCAACACGTTGTGTGCCATCGATGCTCCCGCGCGAAAGTCGCGATTTCCCGTCAGGCCGACGCGGCGCGGTGCTGCTCGGCATAGAGCTGGCCGCATGCCGCCGCGATATCGAGCCCCCGGCTTTCGCGAATAGTAGCGGTCAAATTACCGCTCAGCAGAACGGCTTGAAAGGCCTCGACCGCGGCGCGCGGACTGGTCTTGAGCAGGGATCCCGTGAACGGATTGAAGAAAATCAGGTTGACCTTTGCGCGGATCGGTGCAAGCAGCTTCACCAGGCGCTTCGCGTCAGCGGCAGAATCGTTGACGCCCGCCAGCATCACGTACTCGAACGTGA
>JASHQJ010000324.1 GCA_030037595.1 Candidatus Binataceae bacterium | reverse complement strand
CTGATAGCCGGGTCCTGCGCAAGGGAAGGCCGCGAACCCCGCCAGGTCCGGAAGGAAGCAACGGTACCGGCCGCCACCCTGTGCCGCAGGGGTGCCTGGCTATCATTCGACGGGCAGCGCCGTTAAAAAGATCGCGATGGCCGAATCTCCAGCTTCTCATCTCGTGCTCGCCCGCAAATGGCGGCCAGAACGCTTCGGCGAACTGGTCGGCCAGGAGCACGTCACGCACACGCTCAGCGAAGCGATCAAGCGCGGCCGAATCGCGCACGCGTTCCTCTTCACCGGGATTCGCGGCGTCGGCAAAACCACCGCGGCACGGATCCTCGCGCGATGCCTCAACTGCGAGAAAGGTCCCACCGCCGAGCCCTGCGGTGAATGCGCCGCCTGCGTCGAGATTCGCGCCGGGCGCGCGCTCGACGTGACCGAGATCGACGGCGCGACTTATCGCAAGATCGATGACGCGCGCGCGATTATCGAAAACCTGAGCTACCGCCCGGCGCGCGATCGGTTCAAGATCTACATTATCGATGAGGCCCATCAGCTCACTGATCAGGCCTTCAACGCACTGTTGAAGACCCTCGAGGAACCGCCGCCCCACGTCAAGTTCATCCTCGCGACGACTGAGCCGCAGAAGATGCCCGAGACGATTCTCTCGCGGCTCCAGCGCTACGACTTCCGACGCATCCCGTACACGACGATTCTCGAGCGCCTGAAGGAGCTCGCGTCGCGCGAGAACGCCTCCGCCGAAGAGGCCGCGCTCCGCGTGATTGCGCGCGAGGCGGGAGGCAGCATGCGCGATGCCGAGCGGATGCTCGAGACCGCGATCGCATCGGCCACCGGCAGCAAGGTCAGCGAAGCCGAGGTCGCGTCCGCGCTAGGCGTAGCGAGCCGCACGACAGTTTTCAAAATCGCGGAAGCACTCGTCGAAAAAAATGCTGCCGCGGCGCTGAAGCTCGTGCGCGAGCTTGCGAGCCGGGGCGCCAATCTCGAATCGCTCGGCCGCGATATTCTCGAGACTCTCCGCAATCTCGCGGTTGCAAAGCTGCCGGCCGACGGCGGTCAGAGTCCGCTCGACGATATTCCCGATCACGAAGCCGCCGAGCTGAAGCGAATCGCGGCGCGGCTTTCGAATCGCGACGTGATGCGGCTCTTTCGGCTTATGGCTGCGGCGCAGGAAGAAATCATCAAGTCTCCTTATCCCGACCTGCTGCTCGAGATGGCGGTCGTCAGGATGGCCTCGCTCGCGCCGGTGATCGACGCCGATGAATTGCTGCGGATGCTCGAAAAGGGCGCTTCCGTGAGCAGCGGCGGCACGACCTCGTCATCCGGGGGCGGCTCGCGCACGAGCGCGGCTCCGGAGCCAGCGCCCGCGGCTTCGGGTACGCGGAAGCTTCGCGTCGAAGGTGAAGTTAAGGCCGACGCTCCGCTGCGGCCGCCTTCGGCCCCAGGCGAGCGCGAGCTGCCCGAGCTTCGCGACTTCATCCGCTCGCGGCGCGCTGCCCTCGCGGGATTCATGGAGCAGGGCGCGGCGCTCGCTCTGGAAGCGGACGTGCTGACGGTCTCGCCGCGCAACGATATCTACGTTCGCTACCTCAGCGACAACAAGGCCGTGATCGCCGAGCTCGCGAGCGAACACTACGGGCGCGCAGTTCGTATCGAACTGACACAGGTGATGAAGGCGGATCCTGCTGCTCCGGCAGCTGCGTCCGGCACTGCCGCGGCCGTTCCGCGCGGCGCGATACCGGCGCGCACGCCGAGCAGTAACGGCACGGCGCCCGCATCGCCCGCGAACCAGGCGCCGAGCACCGACGAAAACGAAGATCGTCCACTTCGACTGAGAGTTGATCCCGCGCCGTCAGCTGCGAATCCTCCGTCGCCGCCGCGCAGCGCGACTCCCGAGGAGCGCACCGCGCTTTTGGCCGAGCCCGCGATGAGAAGGATCGTTGATACGCTCGAGGCACGGCTGGTCGAAGTTCGTGTTCCACCGCCGCAAGTTGACGACGTGTCCGACGGCGCTGCTACGGACGACGATGAGGACGAAAATTGAAAACCCACACCAGCGGGTGGAGTCTCGCCGATGGCAGAATTTGATTTCGCTTCTATCATGAAGCAAGCACAGGCCTTCCAGGAAAAGCTTCGCGAGATGCAGGAAGAGGCCGCATCGAAGACGGTCGAAGCGCAGGCGGGCGGCGGGATGGTGAAGGTGGTCGCGGACGGCGGCATGCGGGTACGCAAGATTGAAATCGATCCTGCGATTCTCGCCGCCAATGACAAGCCGATGCTCGAGGACCTGATCGTTGTCGCTGTGAACGACGGCCTCGCGCGCGCACAGAAATTGGTCGCGGAAGAGATGGGCAAACTCGGGCCTCTCGCCGGACTCAAGATTCCCGGCTTTCCCGGCGCCTGACGCGATGGCTGAGAACCTGAAACGCGGAGACGGGCTCCCGCCCGCGATGACGCGGTTGGTCAAGGAACTGTCGCGCCTGCCGGGAATAGGAGAGAAGACTGCCTCGCGCCTCGCATTTAACCTGCTCAACCGGCCGCGTGACCAGGTGATCGCATTGGCAGAGTCGCTGCTCGAGATGAAAGAGCGTGTCGGTCTCTGCTCCGAATGCTTCGCGCTGTCTGACAATCCGAAATGCCAGATCTGTGAGGACCCGGCGCGCGAGCGCGATCTGATTTGCGTGGTTGAGGGACCGGCCGACCTGATGGCGCTCGAGCGCGCGCGTTCGTTCGGCGGCCTCTATCACGTTCTGCACGGCGCGCTGTCGCCGCTCGACGGAATCGGCCCCGACGACATCAAAATGACCGAGCTGCTTACGCGCGTGAGTCCTCCGGCCACGGTGCGCGAGGTGATTATCGCGACCAACGCAACGGTCGAGGGCGAGGCGACTGCGCTTTACATCGCGCGCGCGTTGAAGCCTCTCGGCGTCAAGGCGACGCGGCTCGCGCGTGGACTGCCGGCGGGCGGCGATTTGGAATACTCGGATTCTGCGACGCTCGCGAGCGCGCTTACCGGTCGACGCGAGTTGTAGGCGCATGCCGGGAACCTCTGGGCATTGACGTGCGATGAGTCGGGAAGTCCGGGTAACGAAACTGCGGAGCAGCCAAATCGCGAGCGCGGCTGACCTCTTGCTCGCGCGTTTCACGATAAACCCTATGAAATGTTTTATGAGCCGGACAGTGACAAGCGACTGAATATACTGTGAGTCATTGTTGCGGCTCGCTCAACATTGCATCGCGTACGGTGAATCCTCGGGGCGGCCGACGACGGACTGCCGGGGGTTGCCCTCTGGCTGCCGCCGGGCGCAACGCACATCACTCCACAGCAGGAACGCGAGTGCGGACTGGATCAAATGCCGGCGACTTTTGGAGAGGCAGCATCGCGCGGTCTGCCCCGCTGAGAGTCCTGCTGCATGAATCCCACGAACGAGCAATGAGGGAGCGGCATTGGTACTTGCCAATTCTCGGTATCGAGCCTTCTCGTCAGGGGAGCGGCGTTGGGGGTGCTTTGCTCCAATCGGTCCTCGCGCGCGCCGACGAAGTGCGTCTGCCTTGCTATCTGGGCACGGCGCAGCCTCGTAACGTGTCGTTTTATGAACGGCATGGCTTCAGAGTCTTGTCTCATGGAACTGAACCAGTCAGCGGTTTAGCTTACTGGACCTTCCGCCGAGACCCCGTTTAAGTTGGAGCGACTCGTGCTTTGGTTGTTTTCGCGCGCTCAATGCGCGCCGCTCACCGGCCGCCGCGAACTGTAGGAGTCGCTTGAGTCAGTGAGCCGACACTCGGTGGGCGGCGCTCCATATCGATTCGTTCCTGGGCCGCTCAGTTTGAGCGATTAAGGTATCGATTATGCGGCCGGCGTCGCCGCTCGAGGCGTGGATGCGTTGGAGTGATCTGCGCACCTTGGGCCGCAGCGGCTTGTTGTCGTCATCGAACAGCAGCTTCGGCGTAGCCAAGGATCGTGGTCAGCGGACTTCGAAGCTCGTGCGCGACGGCGCCGTAGAGGCGGTCGCGTACTTCAATCGTGCGTCGGAGCTCTGCCCCGCGCATCTTCAGCCCGCGTTCCATAGATTCGAGCTCGCCGTAAAGCCGGGTCTCGCGATCGTGATAGTTAGGCGGCGGCTGTTGGGCGCGAAGCGAGGCAAGAAACTGATGCAGCGCTGACGCCGGGATTTCCTCCTCTTCGTGCTCGAGCAGCTCTTCGCAGGCACGAATCCGGCCGGCGCGCGAATCCGATGCAATAACGACCAGGTGATTGAAACGCACCGCGCAACCGACGAAAACCAGCTCCATCGAATGGCCCGCGACGTTAACTTCGAGTTCCCACATCTCGATCGGCTCAGCCGACCTCATCGCTTCGACGAACGCATGCGCGCGGCTCAGACTCCGCGGTTCCACAGCATCGAAATCCTCCGCCGGGAGCGAATAGACGTTCGAGGCCGAGCGAATCGCGTAAAACGCGGCGAACTATTCCCGCTTCGTCCAGACCATCGCGATCGCAGCGGCGCGCGGTTCCTGGACCAGTGTTAGGCGCCTCGCCGTTCTTCGCTCGTCAGCCAGTCGGCGAGCAGCACGGCGTCTGTCGCGTCGCGCGCGTACCCGTCCGCGCCGACCTTGCGCCAGAGATGGGAATCTTCGTTGAAGAGTTGGCCACCGACCCTGATGCGCGCGCCGCTTAGCGTTTCTGAATTACGCAGTGCAGCGATCATGTCGGCTACTAGTAGCAGTTCGTCGAGCATCGCGCTGGAAAGCGCCAGCATTTCGGGCTTACGCCGCTCGATACTGATGAGCAGGTCGCCGGCCGGCACGTCCGCTGCGGCGCAATAGACATCCCAACCATCGAGATCCATCAGATCGGACAACATCTGGATACCGGCGTCATGCTGATCGCCTTCGACACAGGCCGCGATCATCGACCGCGAGCGGCGCCGCGCGCCGCATCGGCGTGCAGGCGCGCCATGATGCGCCGCGTCACTGATTCGGCAAATTGCTCGTCCACCTCGGTTGCCTCGCCGCCCTCGCAGCGACGGCCGATTTCCTGCATCGCGGGCTGCAGGATGCGCACATCGATGTCGGGCAACGTGACTCCCGAGGTGGCAGCGCCGAGAATCATCTCGTTGGCGCGCCGATGATCGGATTCGATAAGCAAATCGACGAAGCATCGCAAAAGCACCACATGGCGACGCCGCTCCGTTCTTGAAGGCCTCAGTTTCGAGGCGCGCGTTGAAATTGCGCCGCACGAGCTTCGAATCGCAACAAATGACTCTTGCTTTACAAGTTCCGTATCCATGCTCAATCGCCTGAAGGGCCAATTGAGCAAAAACCCATTCCCTGAAAATGTGTCGTAGAAATGGTCACTTTTTTGCCGGACGCCGCAATTCGGGTCTTGGAATGTTCCGCTTGCGGCACATAGCTTGGCGGTGGCGCTCGTGAAATAGCCAGATTCGTGAAAGCTTGGAAGAATCGCTTTGATTTGCGCAATGGAGGTCAGTTGTGATGTTCGAAGGATTCGCACACAAGCGTGTCAAAACCTCAGGCGCGGAGATTGCGCTGGTTCAAGGCGGCATCGGATCGCCAATGCTTCTCCTTCATGGCTATCCACAGAACCATGTGATCTGGCACAAGGTGGCACCGCGGCTTGCGCAGCAGTTCACGCTGGTGATTCCGGATCTTCGTGGCTACGGCGACAGTAGCAAGCCACCCACCGATGCTGAGCATCTACCGTACTCCAAGCGCGCGATGGCGCTCGACATGGTCGAAGTGATGACGGCGCTGGGCTTCGACCGATTCGACATTGTCGGGCACGACCGCGGTGGGCGCGTCACGTATCGTCTCGCGCTGGATCAACCTGAGCGCGTTAGGCGCGCCGCGGTGCTCGACATCATTCCGACTCTCGAACAGTTCGAGCGCGCCAATCGATTCGCCGCGCGTGCCATGTATCACTGGTACTTTCTCACGCAGCCGGCGCCCTTCCCCGAAACTCTCATCGGCAAAGATCCGATCTATTTCCTCGAGCATTCGCTGCAAAGCTGGCAAGGCTCCGACACGTTCAGCCCGGAAGCGCTCGAGGCGTACCGAAAATCATTTCGCGATCCCGAAGTGATCCACGCCACCTGCGAGGACTATCGCGCCGGCATCACCTGCGACTGCAAATTCGACGAAGCGGATCGCGCGGCCGGCCGCAAGCTCACGATGCCGTTGCTCGTGTTGTGGGGCGCTCGCGGGCGGCGCGGCGCCTCGCTGCTCGATGTCTGGAAGCTGTGGGCGAACGACGTGGGTGGCGAGGGTCTCGACTGTGGTCACTTCATCCCGGAGGAAGCACCCGAGCCATTGCTTCGGCATCTGCTCGAATTCTTCCCGAGTGCCGGGAGCTGAGACGAGCGCCGCGGCGAAGCTTCCCGCCCGCTCCTATGCCGCGCCAACACTACACGTTGCCCGTCGGCAAGTTTGCGAACGAAACTTCGTTGAAACGAGCGAGGCTCGGATCACCGAGGGCACGCAATGCGAGATCGTCGAAATATGCGACGCCTTCGGTCGCCAGCATCTCTCGGAGCGTGAAGCGATCGGTGTTGGGCAGCACGAGCGGCTTTCCTGCAACCTCGCCAGTCACAGTCCATTCAATGAACAGCATCCCCGGCCTGGCGGCCCATCGCTCGCGATGAAGTTGCAGGTTTCGAATCTGCGACTTGAGCGTAGTGTAGTAGGCGGGCAATTCATCGCGGCGGAGCGGGCGCTCGAAACCGGGATTAATCATCCCAGCGTCCTCGGTGTAGAACTGCTGAAATCCTGCAGGGTCAGGATCCCTACCATTTGCGGCATACGGCTCGACGATTTCCCGGTAAACCTCTCGGGCGCAAGTGTCATTCTCGATCGGCGATGAGTCTTGCAGCGCGGCATGCATCAGCAAAGTGTGATGCGCGTTCGGACGCCGCGAGGACAGCGCTGCGTCAAAGTGCGTCAGCACCTCAGTTCGGTCGTAGTAGGCGTGTCCGCGCACGACCATCTCACCCCTCAGCGTCACGACATAAGTTGCCGGCCATTCGATCGGTTGGCCGTTGACGATCGCCGTGTTGCGCGCCTCGACGAAAATCGTATCGCCG
>JASHQJ010000323.1 GCA_030037595.1 Candidatus Binataceae bacterium | reverse complement strand
TGGTGCCGACCGCGCTCCCGAGCAGAACTCCTGCAAAAGAGCCAGCCGATGCTATCGCTCCCACCAGGCCGCGCCGTGATTCTTGTGCATGTTCGACCATGAACACGACCGATGTCGTGTACTCGCCACCGACCGAGAGTCCCTGAATTAGGCGCATCACCACATCAGGATGGATGCCGAGATTCCGATGTCCTGGTAGGTCGGCAGCAACCCGATAGTGAAGGTCGGGAGCGCCATCGCGAGCACCGAGAGCATCAACGCACGTTGACGGCCCTGGCGGTCGCCGATCCGTCCGAACAGGATCGCGCCAATCGGCCGCATCAGGAATCCCGCGGCAAACGCGCCGTAGGCGTCGATCAGTTCTGTTGATTCGCTCCGCGACGGAAAGAAGTGCTGGCCGATCGCAAGGGCGAAGAAACCGTAAATCGAGAAGTCGTACCACTCGAGGATATTGCCGGCAGCACCAGCAACGATGAGCCGACGCCGTGAATCAGCCGGCCGTTCCACCGCCTTACTGGCCGAGATGCTGCTCGACGCCACGACGCGCTCACTTCTGCCAGCGCTTCTCGAAGACGACGCGCCCGTCGATACTCACGCGGCCGCTAAGCGTCATGCCGTGCTGGGTTATCCAGCTCTGTGTCTTCACCTCGAGCTCGCCGATCACAGGCAGCTTTGCATTGAACGATGTCTCGCCTCTGACGCTCGCGTCGTCGGGGCGCGATGTGCTTACGCGCGCGCTCGCAACATGATCCACGTACAGCACGCCGCCCTGCAGCAGCGGAATCGGATTCCTTTGCCCGGTCGTCACCGTAACAGTGCCGGAGGCCATATCTCGCTCGATTTTCCAAATCGGTACGCGCGGCGTCGGAAGTTCGATCGGCTTGACGCTCCTTACGCGGGGGCCGCCAGCCGCAGCGCCTTTCGCAACGATCGGAATACTTACTGCCGAGGCGTTCTTGCCCCCGAAATGAAGCCGAATCGTCGGGTTGTTGCGAGTCGGCCAAATTCGCGGGAAGTCCGAGCACGACACGCTCACGCGGAGGCGATGCCCGCGCGGGACGCGATACGACGTCGCCCACAGTGGAATGCGAAACTCGTACACCTCACCTGCTTTGAGAACCGACGAGCGTGCGTAGCTCTCACGGCACGTGCCGCGAAGCCATCCGGTGGTGATGAGCGTCGAGCCGCCTGCGGGATCGACGTCTGCGAGCTTCGCGACCAGGTGCACCTCGTCGCCCTCCTTCAGTTCCGCGTGAATCGTGGCCTGCCCCGCTCCAGTGATCTCGGAATCCTCTGCCAGCGGCTCCGACGTATAGACCAGCGAGAGGCGCTCGTCCTCGGCTTGATCAGTCGGTAACCCGATTCCGAGTCCGGTCGGATCCCAGAGGCCCGCGCAGGTGCCGACCGACGCGTTGGCCGTGTAGTCCTCTCCGCCTTCCTCGCGATCCGCCGTGTCGCCCAGCCTCCCGCCGTGCGCAAGATAAAGGGTCCGCGCTTTCGCGCGCGCAATCGGCCAGCTCGATTCATGCCGCCACTTCTCGCCGTTCTGCACGAAAATCGTCACAGACGGCTCGGCGTCGATTCCGTTCTTCTCGCCGCGAAGCCAGTGGTCGAACCATCGCTTGAGCTCGGGCAGATAATCGATCGGCTCGGAAGGCGCGAGATCCGGCAGCGTATGCATCCACGGACCCATTAGCAGTTTCTTCGGTCCGCCGAGCCGCGGATAAATCGCCGGCATGCCATCGGGGAAGATGTCGCGCCAGCTACCGATTAGAAACGTCGGCACCTTGATGCGCTCGGGGTTCACGACCTTCGCGTCCCAGTACTCGTCGTGATTCGGATGCTCGTCCCAGTTGAAGATGTACGGCGTGCCCGCGGCGAGGCGCTCACGCCAAACCTTGTACCAGCGGCCGGCGGGATCTGCGTTCGTGGGAGGCATCAGGTTCATCGCGAGCATCAGCGAACCCCACGCGCCGTAGGCGCCGAGCATGTTGCGGCATCCCCCGGGTACCAGGATGTCGTGATAGATATCGACCGAACCCTGCATCGGCGCGATCGCTTTCAGATGCGGCGGATTTTCCGCACCGACCTTGAGTGAGCTGATCCCACCGTACGAAAGCCCCCACATCCCGACATTACCGTCGCACCATGGCTGACGCGCTATCCACTCGACCGCCTCGGCGCCGTCGCGTCCCTCGCCGCGCTCCATCGCATCCCAGGCAACGCCGCTCGAGCCGCCGAGCCCGCGAAAATCGATTAGCAGATGCGCGTAGCCGCGCGAGGCGAAGTAGCGGCGCGGCGCCTCGCACATCGCCGCGATGAAGTCGTCCTTGTGATACGGGTAGAACGAAAGCAGCGCGGGCGTCTTGCCTGCGCCCGCGGGCCGATAGAGGTCGGCGCATAACTCGGCGCCGTCACGCAGTGGAATAATCAGATTGCGCTCGATTTCTATCTCGTGGAGCTTTTCGTCGGCCATCGTGCTTCACTCCTCGGCACAGATGAATCGATGCTGTGCCTTCGCTCGATTAATCGCAGCCGGAATTTGCGCACCATCGCACCGATTCTTCAAGCGCGCGAGCCATTTGGTTTCGCACTCAGCGCCGCGCTAGATTCGCGTTCATGCCCAAAGAGCGCGTTGGCGATATCGATATCTATTACG
>JASHQJ010000031.1 GCA_030037595.1 Candidatus Binataceae bacterium | reverse complement strand
GGTGTATTCGTTGACGGTAAACAGAATTCCGATCTTCATAGTCGCCTGCCCTTTCCCCGGTGGATTCAGACCGAAGCCTACTTCATAAGGGCATCACTCTTCGAGAAGTGGCGGGTAAGGTGACCTGACTTCCCGCCGTGTGATAGCGTTTCTCGGTTACTCGGAAGGTCGAAGATGAAAGATTCGCGCGTCGAGACGGGAAAAGTTACGGTCGATTTCGTCGCGAATGGTGTGCCGTATGGCGTCATCCTCCCGCCGGATTACGATCGGCATACGCCCATGCCACTGTGCCTCGTGCTGCACGGTGGCGGCGGGAACCATCAGAACCTGCTCGATTCTAAACCGATCTTCGATGAACTATGGGCGGCTGATGCGATGCCGCCGACGGTGTTGGCCTCGGCCAGCATCAGCCCGCTCGGCTTTTATCTCGATCACCGCGACGGCAATGTTCGATGGGAGCGATTCATCGCGAATGATTTCATCACGCACCTGCGCCGCACCTACAAGGTTCGCAGCGATCGCGCATCGACCATCATCTCGGGCACCTCGATGGGCGGTCACGGCAGTCTGCGAATCGCATTCAAGTACCCGGATCGATTTGCGGCCGTCGCCGCGCTCGAACCAGCGGTCGATCCGGCGTTGCGTCTCGACGACGTCACGGAGCGCAACCATTTTTTCTATCCGTTAGTACTGGATTCGGGTGGCGATGCCAGCGCTGATGGGCTAGTGGGGCGCAATCGCAACGCGGCGCTTTTTCGCGAGAACAATCCAGCGAATGTCGCGATTGCCAACGCCGACGCGATTCGGGCGAGCGGTCTCGCGATCTACATCGAAGCCGCCGATCAGGATGTGTTCAACCTTCATGATGGCGCCGAGTTTCTGCATCGCGTGCTTTGGGACCTCGATATCGCGCACGATTACCACGTCGCGTGCGGAGCCGATCACGTCGGTCCGAGTCTGCCACCGCGAATGCGAGCGACGTACGCATGGGTCGGGTCGAAGCTGATTCCGCCCGAGCCCAAATGGAACGAGATCACGCCAGCCGAGCGAGCCTGGGTCGAATGGATGGAAAGCGGTTCCAAGGGAACTCCTCCGCTGATCGATCCGGTGAGCCCGGCGATGGTTCGCGCATATCGTCGATGGCTCGCGAGGGCACGTGAGGGTGCGGCAAAGATCGATCGCACCACTAGTCGGCGCTACGGAGTTCTTCCTCCAACAAAACTTTAGCGCTACTTCGTGGTGGTTTCTCGAGACGCGCGAACGGCGCGTTGGTATGCCCAGCCACGAATGTGCTGGATTTGCTCTACCATTGTGCGCGACAGGGGTACGATCTGAGAGGCAATCCGAAACAAATCGTCTTCAGTGACTTCCCGGCTCTCGATCCTCGCTCTCGTCAGCGCCGAAATGACGCACTGTTCGATTTCCGCGCCGGCGAAGCCTTTCACGTAATCAGCCACAGCCTCAAGCCCGACCTTGGAACAATCTGCTCCACGCCGGCTCAGATGAACCTTGAAAATCTCGACCCGCTCATCGCGGGAGGGCAAATCCACGAAAAAAATCTCGTCAAAACGACCCTTGCGGATCATCTCGGCGGGAAGAAGGTCGATGCGGTTTGCCGTCGCCGCAACAAAGAGCCCCCGTCCCTTCTCCTGCATCCAGGTCAGGAAGAACGCGAAGATTCGCGCATGCTCACCGCGTAGTTCCGCGGTTGTAATTCCCATTTCGATCTCGTCGAACCAAACGACGGCGGGCGCCATCTCCTCGAGCATTTTACAGGCCTGGACGAACGCACCTTCAGGTGGTCCATGTCTTCCCGAAAAGATCTCAATCATGTCGACGCGGTATAGCGGAAGGTCAAAGTAGGAAGCGATGGCTTTGACCGACAAGCTTTTTCCGCAGCCCGGGACGCCCATCACCAACACCCCTTTGGGTGCGATGTCGTCGCTCAGATCGGCACGCGAGTGAAACAGCTTCCTTCGTTCCAGCAACCAGGCTTTAAGATTGTCGAGTCCACCCACTTGTTCGATTTCGGTGTTGTCGGCGATGAACTCGATAATTCTGCTTCGGTTGATGAGGAGCCGCTTCTCGTCAAGAAGAATCGGCAGGGATTCGTCTCCGAGCGCTGATTTAGAGGCCAACGCGCGACGGACCGCATGACGTGCCTCCTGGAGGGTGAGGCCCTGCAAGCTACGAGCCGTTCGTTGAATATCCGCTTCGCTCACTTCGACGCCATTGTTGTGGGCTGATAATTCTCCCAGCTCTCCGCGAAGAAATTCCGTCAGCTCAGAAAGATCAGGCACCTGGAGCTCGAGATAAACCAGGTCGCGCGCGACTTCTTCAGGAATGAACCGCACGGGAGAGCTAATGACGACAAATTTCTGCCGATTCAAACAGGCATAGTAGAGGTCGCGCAGTCGCCGCCGTACTTCCGGAGAATCCCGCAGCGGTTCATGAAAATCCATCAGATGAAAGATCGCCTGGCCCTCGTAGCGAGCAATGAAGTCGAGTGCCTGGATTGGCGAGTGGCCCTCATGCGCGGACTTGCCTTGCGGATCGCGCATTCCCTCAGTCAGACTCCAAGTCCAAAGCGGTCCGCGCTCAGTACCGAACCACCCCTGTCCTGCCTCCTGCAGGATGTTTGCGACCCGGTGTTCCTCAGCTGACCGGATATAGGTAAGAGGCCGTGCCGACTCAAAGATGGCACGAACGGTTGACACGACCCGGCTTTGCGAGGGCCGGGCTAGAGCGGCGGGCTCTTTTTGCGAATCGGCAACTGACATGCCACCACCTCAATCGTTACGACAGCAAAATTATATAGCCGTGGCCCCCGCATCGACAGCCAACGACGGGAAGAACCGCAGATTTCGGACCTGCCCGGAGTTGGCCTGTTGGGCGCCGCCGCGGACCGCGCAGCTGCTTCCTAAGCACTCCCTCAAGAGACGGCGAAAGAAGCGCTCGACGACTGCGTTCCTCTCCGATTGGAGTACGCTTAGAATTTGCAATCCCTGATGCGAAACTCCGGTTGAGACGTTAGACTGACAGGAGGGTGACTAATGGCAGCTACAGCGTTCAAAACTTCAAATCCAGCCCTGAAGGCGCTTCGTTACCAAGGCGTAATCGGTCCCCATTCCATGACCGTCAATGGAACCGCCGAGAAGGCTGCGATTCTCCTCTTCTGCGCGAGCACTGCCGCGGTTGTTTCGTGGCGATGGTCGGCGGCTTCGCCGGAAAGCGTCCCTGCGCTCGCTGGAGCGGGTTTTCTGCTCGGGTTCGCAGTGGCAATGGTGACCATCTTCAGGCAGCAATTCGCACCGATCACAGCGCCGATCTATGCCGTGCTGGAGGGAATCGGGCTGGGTGCGATTTCAGCCGCACTCAATTCACGGCTGCCCGGACTCGCCCAGCAGGCTGTTCTGCTTACGTTTGGAGTTCTGTTCGGGATGCTCGTTGCGTACCGCAGCGGTTTGATCAAGGTCACGCAAGGCTTTCGACTGGGAATCGTCAGCGCGACATTCGGAATCGCCGCGTTCTACCTGATCGCGTTTGTATCGTCGCTGTTCGGTGGCAGCTTCGGATACACAGCTCTTTACGGATACGGATTCTTCGGCATCGTGTTCAGTGCATTAGTGGTGATCATCGCCTCGCTCAACCTGATTCTTGATTTCGATCAAATCGTGAGGTGCGCTGACGCGGGCGCTCCGCAATACATGGAATGGTACGGGGCGTTCTCGCTGATGATCACGCTGGTGTGGCTATACCTCGAGATCCTGCGCCTCCTCAGCAAACTTCGTTCACGATAAGAGGCCCGGGTCGTCCCTTACTCGCCCGGCGGGCGAGCGGAAGCTACTTCACGCTCAGCAGATCGACGTCGAAGATCAGCGTGGCGTTCGGCGGGATGACACCGCCGGCGCCGCTGGCGCCATAGCCCAGGTCCGGCGGAATGATCAGCGTGCGCTTGCCGCCGACGTGCATGGTGGCGACGCCTTCGTCCCAGCCCTTGATGACCTGGCCTTCACCGAGCGTGAACGAAAACGGCTCGCCCCTGTCGAGCGAGCTATCGAACTTCTTGCCCTTCTTGCCGTCGACGTATAGCCAGCCCGTGTAATTGACCGTCACGGTCTGGCCGGCGTGCGGCACGGGTCCGGTGCCTGTTTTGACGTCAATGATGCGCAGACCGCTCGGCGTGGTGACCTCGCCGGAAGCCTGCGCAGCCAACGGCACCGCAAGCGCGAGGATGATTGCGGACATGAAGATATGCTGGAGGGACATGAAGCCTCGTAAGGTGAAGGGTGGAAGTTTAGTTGCCGGCAACCGAAGACTCGATGACGCCAGACACTAGCATCATCGGGGCAGTTGCGGGAGAGGGAGTGATCTGCCACATGAAGCATCGAACGCCAGTCTCCATAGTCGAACCCGCGTGGCTGTTGTACTCTGGTTTGCGTCACAGTGGCCGAGGAATCAAAAGACTTTGATCGCTCCGCTCTGCAGGCCGTGGTTGCGGCCGCTGCTGAGGAGTTCGACGGCGACATCCTGCTGCTGGTCCGCGATGGCAGCAAGATGAGGCTGGGCGCATCTGAGAGCGGCGGACTCGACGCGAGAGTTATCCTGTCGCAATGCCTGAGCCGTCTGAGTGAGTTGGAAGAGCAAACTCTCGATACGACAACACGGGCATTTGTCCGCGTCGCATCGGAGGACCTGAAGAACAATCAGGTGTTGTTAATTGTGCGCGAGCAGGGCGAAGTTCGGCTAGCATCTGGTGCCGGTGCGCACGGGAAAGTGCGCGACATGCTGAATGATGCTCTGCAAGCCCTAGGCGGTGAACGCCGGCGGCGGTAGTCGAGCCGGAGCATTTGTGAAAGGCTGGACAGTTAGTTCGCTCAGAAGTTGAGCATGCGGCGAGCGCTGGAAAGCGTCGTCGCGGCGCCATCCGCATACAGCGATGTGAGCCATGCCTTGAGCGTGGCTACAAACCCGCCGTGATCTATAAGCTCGCCGAAGAGCGTGCGGATACTCAGGAGTGGAAGTGGGTCGGGGCCGCCGGCATTGGCTCGCTCGCGCAAAAGATCGGCCAGCGGGTGGACGACGCTGATTCGATTTCCAGTCTCGTCCACGCCCGTTGCACGCCGCATCCAGGCGGCCAGCGCGAGTGTCAGCAGATCTACGCTCGCGCCGGCAGCCAAACGATCGCGAATCGGCTCGAGCAGCAGATTTATCGGCGCGTCGGCGTTGACCCGATCGACCGTGTCCTTGATCGCCACGTTGCCGAAGCGCTCGATCAATTGAGTCTTGTACCGATCGAGGTCAACACCCGGGACGGAAGGCAACGTCGGTCCGGTCTCGCGATCCATTAGTGCACGCATGTAGCTTCGCAGCGAATGGTCGCGGATCGTCTCGTCGATATAGACATAGCCCATGAGCCGGCCGAGCCCCGCGATCGCGAGATGGCTGGCGTTGAGGAGCCGCAGCTTCATGAATTCGTACGGCGCGACATCGGTCACAAACTGCGCGCCGACCTCCTCCCACGCCGGACGCCCGGCCACGAAATCGTCTTCGATCACCCATTGGCGAAAACGCTCGCAGAAAATTGGCCAGCGATCGACAAGGTTGAAGCGTGCGGTGAAATCTTCGACCTGCGCGGGCGTGGTGACCGGCGTTATCCTGTCGACCATCGTGCTCGGAAAGGAAGCGTTGGCCGCTATCCACTCAGCCAACTCATGATCGCGCCAACCCGCAAGTGCGAGCACCGCGTCCCGCAGCACTACGCCGTTGTGCTGGATATTGTCGCAGGTCAGCGCCGTAAAAGCGGGAGCGCGCGCATCCATCCGCCGTCGATAGGCTTCGACTAATATTCCGATCGCGCTACGTGGCACACCGGGATGCGCGAGATCATGGGCGATCGATGGATGGTCGCGGTCGAGCGTCTTTGTCGCGGCATTGCGGCAATAGCCGTTCTCAGTGACGGTCAGGCTAACGATGCGAATCGCTGGATCTTCGATCGCAAGAAGCGCCGCCTGCGAGGACTCGCCAGCGAAGATCACTTGGCGGACCGATGCAATTACGGTCGCGGTTTCGTCTCCGTCCTGCCCCTCGACCAACGTGTAGAGTGCGTCCTGCGGCGCCAGCGCGTCGCGGACTCGGACGTCCGCCGGGAGTGTTCCGACGCCAACGATACCCCACTCGGCGGCGTCGGCGCGGCGTTCCATCAGATCGTGCGTGTAGCGCGCCATGTGCGCGCGGTGGAAACCGCCACAGCCCAGGTGGACGATCCCCCGACTGACTTTCGCCGGATTGAAGCGCGGTCGCGCGATAGTCGCGGGAAGAGAGGCAAGGGTGGCGCGCGAGAGGAACATCAGGCGCGGGCTGCGGTCCGCATGATGATCGTCGCGAATTCGTCCCACAGCGGCTCGGGGATTTCATGGCCCAAGCCCGGATAGATGTGCAGCTCGGAATTCTTGAGGACGCGTGCGATATCCAGGGCCGCTTCCGCCCTGATACGACCGTCGGCCCTCCCGTGGATGATAGACGAGGGCCGGTTGAGGCTGCCGAGCGATTCGGGGGTTGGCGCCCATCTGGTCATCGCGGAGAGTTGACGAAGGTTGCCATCTGGCGCGTAGCAGCGATCGTACCCGCGCGTACCGAGCTCTCGTATCCATCCTTCGTCATAAGGATAAGCCGTCGAGGCGGAAAGCCGCTCCCGTTTAACGAATTCCTCAATAGCCTCCTCGCGTTCGAATCGCTTCCCCAGCTCGGCCGCGTCCTGCGTCGCTTGCGGTACGAAGTAGCGCGGGTCAATGCTTGGCGCGGTGTAAATCAGGTTGAGCGATCTCACGCGCGACGGCTGCGATAGCGCCATGATCTGCGCAATCATTCCGCCCATGGATGCACCGGCGACGTGCGTGCTCGCCAACCCGAGGTCATCGAGCACCGAAAAGCCGTCGCTCGCCATATCCGCCAAGCTATAGCCACCGTCGTAATCGTCCGGGCCTCCGAAT
>JASHQJ010000030.1 GCA_030037595.1 Candidatus Binataceae bacterium | reverse complement strand
CTTCACGATCACCGGTGGTACGGCGAGCGTCGATAGCGATGAGGTCGGCCGACTTGCGCTCAATCTCCAGCGGAAGGCCAGCCGGCACAAACTGGTCCGATCTCGCTGTCGTTGTTTGATCCGGCCTGCAACGGGATGACCGAGACGTTCGCCTTCACTGGTTTGAACCACGGTCTCGGCGAGATTGACCTGATCGAGACCGACAAGGTCGTCGAGGCGGACGGCAGATGCCTCCTGGTAGCGACGCCGTTGCTCATCGGGAAGTAGTCGAGCTTGCGAGTCCTCGCGCGAACGAGTGAGCGACGGTCCACAGCAGATGATGACGGCCGGTGAACATTGAAGATCACGCGGCGTAAGTTTCTCGGCCTGGCGGCTTCGGTCGCGATACTGCCGACCGGGTTGTTCGGCCGCGAGATTGCCTCCTCTTCCGGCGCGGCGGCGCGCGAAAGTGCCCAGGCGAACGCGGCCGCCCCGAAAGCCAAGATCGCGCGCAAGCTCTTCCTCGACGAAAGCGAGAACGACTCGAATAGCTACATCGTCGCCGGTTGTCTCTCGGTGGCCGACAACCTCGCTCGAGACGTGAAGCTCCGGCTGCTCAAGAGCCTCGGGTCGCAATCGCGGCCAAGATGGAATCGTCTGAGCAAGGCCAAGCTAAAGGCTCATCGCGGAATGATCGCAACCGCTTTCGATGCCATTGAGAAAGGTCAACTGAGTTTTGACTATGTAATCTCGAAAACTGGAAATTTGCGTCGCGATGCTGAGACTGGCTATAGCATCGCCGCGCACAAGCTATTGTTTCACTACCCGGTCGCCCGTCATGATACACACAAACTATATATCTATCCGCAACGCCGATCGTTGATGGTTCGCTCGAAGCCTATTGCCGCAGGTTGAACCGGAAGATTTCCGACAACGCGAGCGAATCCGTCTAATTGAGTATCGCGATGTCCGCCGCTCGATTCTCAACCAGGTGCTCGACGTGCTCGTCGGCGCGATCGCCTGCCGGGCCAACGGCTATCGCCCGCGCGGCGATGGGGGCGCGGCCAAGCGCGCGCTCGCCGACTACGTTGCTGCGCGAATCGGCGAGCTGCTTCGCAATTCGGCCTGATCGGCGCATTTATACGCTCGGACAAATCCCGGATTCAGAATGATTTGGAGCAGCGTGCACGTCCGCTTCGAATTGGTCTTCTGTAAGGCTAGAGAGCGGAGCTCCAAAAAAAGAGGCCGGGAGCCCAACCCCACCGGACTCCCGTCGGGATGCGGCGACCGGCGGAAACCCCCGCTCGACCGGCCAGCGACGTAGTGTAATCGAGTGAGGTTTGATACCAGGTCCCGGATAGCAAGTAGCATTGAGCGTCGCTCGTTGCAAGTTAAATGAGAAGATTATTTTGACCATTATAGACACTGCCTGGCTGTATAGTTTATAGGATACGACTGATTACTGCCCGGCTAGCTTAAGTTCGTAGTCAATTCCGCGGTAACGGGGGAGCCAGGGAATGTTTGTGACTACTGCAGTGGACGTCGCGATTGGTCTGATCCTGACCTACTTGCTATTGGGTCTGGTTATCTCCGCGCTCCAAGAAATTGTCGCGACCTTGCTCAAGCTGCGCGGGCGTTATCTGTTCAAGGGCCTCGCCCTGATGCTCTCGAGTGACGGCAAGGTCGATCTCGGCGCCAATTCGCTCTTCATGCGCGTCGCGTCGCATCCGATGATGCGGGGCATGGCGCCCAGCGTTTTCGGCCGTCTCGTACCGAAATGGTTTCATGCCCCGTCCTATGTTTCGGCGGACAATTTCGTCCGTGCGGTAGTCGATACGCTGCGGGTCTCCGGTTCGAGCGCGTCGCTCTTCGATCAAATCAACGCGAAGATAAACGAACTTCCCGATGGTTTCGCGAAGCAAAGCCTCCACTCGATTTCGCGCTCTGCCGGCGGTGACATCGAGAAGTTCAGAAAGCAACTTACACAATGGTTCAACGATGCGATGGACCGCGTCGCCGGCGGCTACAAGCGTTTCACTCAGGCTTTCACCATCGCATTCGGCCTGATCCTCGCTATCGGGATCAACGTGGATTCGCTCAAGATTGGACAGGCGCTCTGGCAGGAGCCCGGTGCGCGCGCCGCCGTCGTGGCGGCAGCGCAGGCATGGGGTGCCCAGCATCCGACGCAGCCTGCCCGGGGCCAGGCGGCAGCAACAGAATTGGCTCAGCTGCCGATTCCGCTCGGCTGGCCGAATTTCTCGTCACTGTCCAAAAACGGCGAGACGGAGCAAGCGCTGCTCGGATGGTTGATCACGGCGCTCGCGGTCTCGCTCGGGGCGCCGTTCTGGTTTGACGCGCTGCAAACGTTCCTCAACGTGCGTGGCACGGGACCGAAGCCGGATGGCTCCACGCCCGCCGCCCAACCCGCGGCGCCCTCGTGACGCGGGAATATTAACCGCGGCATCTGATCGCTGAGTTCCCGAGGTCGATGTCGCGAGGTCGATTGTCATTGGTCGTGCATCTGCGCTAGGTTCGCGGCGCGTTTCAGCGCGCACCGGTCGTGAGTGTGACTCTTTCATCGACGTTGCCCGGCGCGGAGCGGTATTTCTTCCGCTCCGGTGAACATTCGATATACGGCTCGGCGCATTTGGGCGCGCGTGCGGATGCGCCGCTCGTCCTCTTCTGCAATGGCTTCGCGCAGGATCACGTGTTCAACTGGCGGGCTGAGGTCCTGGGCGCGCGGATTCTCGCCGAGCGTGGCTACCCGACCTTTTCCTACCATGCGCGCGCTCATGGCGATTCGTCGGGCGATTTCAGATCGCTGACTTTCGCTGACCTCGTTGCCGACGCTCGCGCCGCCGCGGCAGAAGGACTTCGATGCACGGGGGCATCGCGCGTCGCGTGGGTCAGTATCCGCTTCGGCGCGATGGTTGCGGCCGCCGCGATGCGCGACCGGAGCGACACGGCCGCGCTCGCGCTCTGGGAGCCGGCGTACCGCGCGCAGGATTATTTTCGGATGCTGATGCGGCGCATGCTCTTCTTTGAACTTTCGCGCGGACGACGCTCTTCGCTCACGGTGGAGCGGATGGTCGCTGAGCTCGGCGCGGGCCGCTCCGTCGCGCTGCTCGGATTCGATCTTCATCCTGCATTTTATCGGAGCGCGTTCGAAGTCGATTTGCTGAAGGACCTCGAGTCGTGGCGCGGCCCAACTCTTATCGCGCAGATTCAGCGGCGCAAGGAACTCGCGCGCGAGCATCTGAGGCTCAAGGCGGCGCTCGAAAATCGCGGGGCAGAACTCCTCGCGACCCTAATCGACGAAGAGCCGAACTGGGACAACGGCTTCGAGGCGGCGTGGACGCTCCAGGGACTGTCGCAACAGATGGGAGAGTGGCTCGATGGAATTGCGTGAGAGCGCGGCAGCGGCCCGGCGCGCTCACGCCGAGCAGTGCGTGGAGTTTCCAGGCCCGGCGGGCCGGCTCCGCGGAATCGCGACTCCCGCGGATTCCTGCGCGCGTCGCGATCAAGGATGGGTGATTCTCCCGGGGCGGCCGCGCTTCGCGTTCAGCCGCATGCCGGTAATCGCGGCGCGCGCGCTCGCGGCCGACGGCTTCAGCGCGTTGCGCTTCGATCTTCAGGGCACGGGCGAGAGCGACGGCCGGACGGAAGCGGACACGCGCTACAAGCTGCACGGCGAGGACGTGGCCGCCGCGATCCGGTTCTTGCGTGAGGTGCGCGGGGCCCGGCGCTTTCATCTGATCGGCTACTGCTTCGATGCATTATGTGCGCTCGACGCGTTCAGGCTCGAGGGCGATGCGATCGAGAGCCTTTTCTTTGCCGCCGCTCCGGTCACGGAAATCAAAATCGAGGATTCGCGCTTTAGCCGGATCGCGCGCGCGGCCGCGAATCCGCGTCAGATGCTGGCGCGTCTCAAGAGTCCGTCAGCGTTGGCCGGCCGTGCCGCCAACCTGGTCCGTCGCACACCGGCCTCGGCAGCGGCTGGGCGCGATCGGATGGAAGCGAAAATCGAAACCGCGTTCCGCGCGCTTATTGCGTCGCGCGCGCACGCGCTCTTCGTGTACGGCGAGAACGAGCCGCTCCGCGAAGAGTTCCGCGTCGCAGAGCGAATGATCGCGGAACTCGCTCAGGATGATCGCCGTCGTATGGTCGTGGAGATCTGGCCGGAGCCGGTTCACAGTATCGAGTCCGAGCCAGCGGTATTCGCGCGCGCGGTTGCATGGGTGCGGCAGCGTCACGCAGTCGCGTCGGATGCGCACCTTGAGGTGGATCCGCGATGAGCAAAGCGGCGCAGATTTTGACCGTGCTGCTCGACCGTGCGCTGGAACAGTACGGCGATCACGCCGCGGTCGTGATGGAGAACCGTACGCTCACATACGCGGCGCTCGCGAACTCAGCGGACCGCCTTGCGAATTCGATGCTGCGGGGCGGCATCGTTCGTGGCGATCGGGTTCTACTCTGGACGGACCGTTCTCCTGAAGCGATCGCAGCGCTATGGGGAATCCTCAAAGCTGGCGCTGCTTACGTTCCGGTTGATTTTGCCGCGCCGCCACCTCGTGTCGCCGCGATCGCCAAAGACTGCGGTGTCGCAGGCATCGTGACGACCGGCTCTCAGGCTGAGAAGATCGAGCGCGCGTTCGCCGACGCGATGCCGAGACGTGGGATCTGGATGCTCGACTCCACGGTCGATCGCATCGGCGATTGTCCGGTCGTGAACTGGCCCGAGATCGAGCGCGAGCGCTCCGACCGGCCCGCACTTTCAATTGATGGGGAGGACTTGGCGAGCATCCAGTACACTTCCGGTTCGACCGGAACGCCGAAGGGCGTGATGATTCCGCATCGCGCGCTGTTCGCGCAGGCGGAGTGGACAGCGATGCGGTACGGCCTCGGTCCGGACGACCGCGCGGCGGCATTCATGCCCGTGCACAGCCCCATGGCGAGCTTCGATATTTTCGCGACGGCGGCCGGGGGCGCGACTTCGATCATGATTCCGCCGCGAATCGCGGCCTTCCCCGCGGCGATTACCAAGACCTTTAGTGAGCAGCGCGTGACCACGTGGTATCTCGTAACGACGCTGCTCATCATGATGTTGAATCGCGGCAATCTCCGCGCGCTCGACTGGTCGCTGCTCCGGTTGATTGCCTACGGCGGCGAGACCCTGCCGCTCGGGCAGCTGCGCGAGGTGATGGAAATCTTTCCCGGCTGCAAGTTTATCCACGTTTACAGCCGGACCGAGATCAAGATTCGGAGCTACCACGAGGTTCGATATCCGCCCGACGAGCTGGATACGCGCCAGATTGGTGAAGTCGCGTCTGGGTTCAGGATGATGGTGCTCGATGATGATCAGCGGCCGGCGGCTCCTGGAGCGGTCGGCGAGCTATGGATCGCAGGCCCCGGGATGACCCTGGGCTACTGGAAGCGGCCGGAGCTGACGGCCGAGATGATCCGTACGATAGAGCCTGCGCCCGGCGACAAGTTGCTGGCGGCTCGCACTGGAGACCTGGTCAGGCGCCACGCGGACGGCAGCCTCGAGCTCATCGGACGCGTCGATAGCCAGGTCAAGGTGCGCGGTTTTCGCGTCGAAATCCCCGAGGTTGAGGCTGCGCTACAGCGTCATCAGGGCGTCGATCGCGCGGTCGTGTTGGCGGAGGCCGACGAGGAGATCGGGAAACGCCTTCGCGCGATCGTCGTGGCGAAGAAAAATGGCGGCGCCGATGAACCCACGCTCCGCGAGCATTGTATCGTGACGCTGCCGCGATACATGGTGCCCGACGTGTTCGAGTTTCGAGCCGAGCTTCCGGTTAATAGCAACGGCAAGGTGGATCGGCAGGCGCTCGGTGCGTCGCGGGACGCAGGGGTGGCGAGACGCAAGCCGTGAGCTCGAGCGCGATCGAAACAAGGCTCTGCGATTTCCTCGTCTCAGACGTCTTTGCGGACAAGCTCGCCCGGCCGCTTGAGCCCGATAATCCGCTCTTCGAGCTTGGTGTCATTGATTCGCTGGCGGTGGTGAAGACGGTCGCCTACTGCGAGGAGCAGTTCGAGGTCGAGATTCCCGACGAGGAGCTGATTCCCGAGAACTTCGTTACAGTGCGCGCGATCGCGGAGCTAATCGAAAGGCTCCGCAGTGTTGCGAGATAAAGGAAAGGTCAGGAAGCGTTCGCCGACTGCGCCGTCGAGGCTGCTGCGGCCTTCTGCGCGCGGCGCTGGCGAGCGCGCGCCTGCTCGACCGCAGCGCGGGTCGCATCGTTGAGCTCGTACATCTCGAGCGACTCCGCGGTTTCATCGACAACCGGCGTGGTCGCGAGGTCGATGTAGTTCCTCGATGCCGGGTTCTTTTCGAGGCGGCGCCGAACGCGTTGGAGCCAGAGCGCATACATCCCGGCCTTGCCGTAAGTGCTTGCGATCTCGGCGAGCCGTTTCGGATAGAAGATGAACGGATTCTCGCGCGGCATATCGGGCCGGCGCTGAGTGCGGACCTTGCGGCGAAACGCGCCGCCCTGCAGCGGATGCACGCGCTCGTGGATGTAGCAGCCGTAGTAATAGAAAATCATCGCCGCCATCCGGCTCGAGCGCATCCCGGCCGCGATGTTGCGCTTGATCAGCGTCTCGATGTGCTCGGGCGTGTAGTAGATGTGCCACGCGCGATCGTAAACCGCTGCCATCTGCT
Source organism: Candidatus Binataceae bacterium (assembly GCA_030037595.1). GTDB lineage: Bacteria > Desulfobacterota > Binatia > Binatales > Binataceae > JASHPB01. The sequence continues at coordinate 36,107 of JASHQJ010000030.1, read as the reverse complement.
CGGATGTCATGCTGCCGTGGTCGCTGGTCACGTGCTCGAGGTCGTACTTGTTCATGTCTGGATCGAGCCGCGCACCCTTCAGATAGAGCTGCTTGTGATCCTGAGAGCCCGGCAGCGGAGTCAGGATGAAGAACTCGAGGATGTCGATTGGCAACTCGCGTTTGATGATCTCGATATCGCGGGCGATGCTCTCGGGCGTGTCGCCGGGGAATCCCAGGATATAGCCGGCGAACGTCATCACCTTCACCTTGTGCCACGCCTGCAGCATCTTGCGGTACTCGGTGATACGATTCTGACCTTTGGACGCAATCTTCAGATTCTCGGGGTTGATGTTTTCGAGCCCGATGAAGATTTTCTTGACGCCTGCGCGCGCTGCCTTCTCGACGAAGTTCGGAATCTTGTGGCAAAGCGTGTCGACCTGCATCGTGATGTTGAGGCGGATTTTCTCCTGGCGCCGGAGCACAATGAGCCGGTCGAGGATCGCTTCCCAATTCTTGTTGCGCGCGAAGTTGTCGTCGGTGATGAAAAAACTGCGCACGCCCTGCGACGCATGCTGGCGCATCAGCGCCGCGACGTCGTCCGCCGTGCGGTAGCGCGACTTCCGCCCCTGCACGTTGATGATCGTGCAAAAGCTGCAACTGAACGGGCATCCGCGGCCCGCGTCGAAGCTCCCGATGTTGCCGAGGTAGCGCCTGATGTGATCCTTGGTCAGAAAGGGCAGCGTCGCGCCGTCCATCTCGGGCAGCTCGGCCAGATAATTGTAGATCGGCCTCAGCTCGCCCTTGTAAGCGGCGCGCAGAAAATCATCGATGCGGCCCTCGGCCTCGCCCACGAACATCGTGACGCCCAGATCGATCGCCTCCTGGATGTCGGGCGGAATCTGCGGCAGCATCGCGAAGCATCCGCTCACGTGGAAACCGCCCAGCGCGACCTTGATGCCGGCGGCGCGGAACTGCCGCGCGATATGTACCGCGCGCGGGAACTGGTTGCTCTGCACGCCGACGATGAAGACGATTCCGCAATTGTCGTTGCGCATGATGCGGCGGATGATGCGCCGGATCGGCAGCGTCAGGTTGGTCTCGTCGTAGGCGTTGATTTCGATATCGATGTCGTCGCCGAGCACGCGCCGCTCGCGCGCGTCGAGGGTGATTCCGTAGAGGGCGGAGAGCGAGTTGGAGGGAATCGAGCCGCGCCACCACTGCACCACGTATCCGTCATCGTCGTAGTGCGAGGGCTTCAGAAGTTCGATCATAAACTTCCGCGCCGGGCGCTCCATAATTTGTAAAGCCACGACGGCCTACTTTACGTGAATTGGCCCGCCAATCCTAGTTGAGCTTTGGCCAAAAAGCCGAGGAATAGTCGAGTTTCCCGCGAAGATGCTCACATTTTCGCGCCGCGATTCGTCGGCGTTGCGACGACGAATCGTGGGCTTCCTCGAGCAGGAGGTCGGCCGATGAGCTAGCGCGGGCGGGCTGTCGCTGCGATGGTCTCGGTCGAAATCCAGTGGTCGCGAAGCGGCTCCCTGCCTTCGCGAAGAGCCGACTCAATCGCGGCGATCGTGGGACCCTTTAGCTGGCGCTTGATCGTGGCAAAAGCCTCACGCGGCAACTCGGCATAGCGGGCAGCCTTGGCGATAACAGCCTCGATGAGCTTTTCGCGGGGTGCGGACTCGTCGAACAAACCGTCCGCGATTCCTTCCGCCGCGCCGACACTCTCGCCCGACAGAACGAGCCTCCGCGCGACCTGCGGCGATAACTCCGCGCGCACCACTTCGATGGCGGCGACCGGATACGGAATTGCAACCTTCACTTCTGCAAGGCCTGCCTGGATCGTTGCATCGACAACAATTCTCCAATCGCAGCAGAGCGCGAGCACGAGACCTCCGGCGATCGCGTGCCCATTCAGCGCAGCCACGACAGGCAAGGGGCATCCGTACACCGCCACTATCATTTCGTTGAGCACGTCCAGCAGCTTGAGTTGCTCGGCCCTGCTGTAACCCGGCAGCGCTTTAATATCGAGACCGGCGCAGAAGGTGGTGCCCTCGGCAGTCAACACGATTGCGCGCACCGAGTCGTCGCGCGCGAGTGCGATAAACGCGTCGCGCAATTCCTCGAGCAGCGCAATATCCATTGCGTTGGCAGGCGGCCGCCTAAGCGTCAGCGTTTCGATCCGATCGCGGTTGCTGCGACTGACGTGCTGTCCCATGACTCCCAGAGATGCGTCGGATTCAGATCTCGATCAATCGCGCCGCGCTTTCAGATCTCCGCTTGAGGGGCGGGTTTTTGAAGCACAGGGCGACCTAATTTGATGCTGCAGCTGAGGGCGTCTTGTTGGGCTTTACTTCCACGCATTCAAGAGAAGGTTTCGCTGCCATGCGGAGAGCGTCGCGCGAAGTTCTTCAGGAACACTGATTTACCCGCCTCGCAGTCAGCCTTAGCGAAGACTGGTCCACGCGACGGATGCGGGGCTCGACCTATTGCTTCTTGCGGCAGAGAGGCCCAAAGAATCCAGCTGGCGAAAGCGAGCGCGGCTACGTGGCGAGCGTTCATGCGGTCGCGACCAGCCTCCGCGAGCATTTACTGGTGTGCCAGTGGCGCCGTCTGGCCAACCCAGCGGACCCAATGTAGATTCTTCTTAACCGTGTTCCAGAGCCGTTGGGCTGCCGTCCAGCATTCACACTGCCGAAGTTCGGCGAGCGCCAGATAGTGCGCATCGTACACGCTCGGCAACGGGAACCGATGCATGATCGCCAGCGCCCGGAGGTTGAGTGCAACGTTATGCTCCAGCGCCGGTCCATTTTCGAGAAGTGCAGCGAGGCGTTGCTTCGCAACATCGAGAGATAACTGCCCCCCCCTTCACCCGCTTGGCGAGACCGTTGGTCGCCTCGTAAGCAAAAAGCGCGGGCGCCTTCAGGCGCGGTCTTTGCTTTTGCCAGTTCTCAAGAAGAGCGGCCGCTTCGGAGCTGTATGGCTCCTGCTCGACCCATTTAAGCGCAAGGCTCACATCCACCACGACCCAGTCAGCACTCACAGTTGATTCTCACGCTCCAACCTGCTTTCGCCGGCGGAGTTCTCGGGAAAAGGGGCCGATTGCCGTTCGCGTAGTGCCGCGAACCGACGCACAGTGTCAGACGTAATGGTTCCATCTGCTACTCGCCTGAGAGCCCGCCCGGCAGGAACCGCCCGATCGAGACGGCGAGTGACGTATGCCGACACTGAAAGTTCTTGCGCGGCCGCAGCCACCTTAATGCGCCTCTCGTAGTGCAGGAGGTATATCGAGCGTGAGCCGGGGCCGATTCGTTTTTGTGACAGATTTTGCCATCGCCGGTTACCGCGTTGCGCGAGATTCAGGCCAGACTGTAGGCGTATGACGCGTTAGTGTCATGGCGTCATTGGGATCCGAACGGCGAACGACGGCACCTCATCTAAATGACACCGGGCGCGCCTTGAGATGAGGCATCGAGTCTTCGAGCTTCGGGTGCAATGCATGCCTGCTTTGTGAAACCCCTCGGTAACATTTCAGCACCATGACGCCATCATGATGTTAACTTGAATTATTAATCGTTTCATAGCGATTCCGTGTTGATAACTTAAGGGCCCCGTCAAACCCGCTTTCAATTTGAATGCTTTGTTCACCGCAGGCTGCGCAGAAAACGCGGCGTGGAAGGCGGTAGTTCGCGGGGAAACCGAGCCCGGCAGTTGGGCATGACGTGGATGTGGAGGAAAGGCGGTGGGGTTATGACTAGCAAGATTTGCTATCGGGCGATCTGGATTTCCGATGTCCACCTCGGCACGCCGCTGTGCAAGGCCGAGGCGCTTTACGATTTCCTCATCAGTCACGAAGCCGAGAGTCTCTACCTGGTCGGCGATATCGTCGACGGATGGAACGTCGGCCCCGGCTGGCACTGGACTCCCGCGCAGACCGCGGTGGTCGAGGAAATCGCGCGATGGCATCGAAGTGGCGTGCGCGTGGTTTTTCTGCCCGGTAATCACGACGAGGCCAATGTTGACATGGCTGAGACGCTCTTCGGTTCGGTCGCCGTCCGCTACCAGTTGCTGCACAAGACTGCAGAAGGCCGGCGCATGCTCGTGATTCATGGGCATCAATTCGACGGCACGCTGAATCCGAACCGATGGTTCTCGCGGATGGGCAGCAAGGCGTACGGCCGCGCGATGCAGCTAAATCACTGGAGCGAGCAGCGCCTTCGATTTTCGAGCGAGGCGGGCGGCCGCTCGGTGATCTCGTTTGTCACCGACCAGGTGCGGCGCGCATTCGAGTATGTGACCGACTTCCGCGAGAGCGCCGTCTCCGAGGGCGCGCGACAGTATCGCGCCGACGGCGTGATCTGCGGCCATATCCATCGCGCCGAGCAGCGCTTGATCGGATCGGTAATGTATGTGAACGACGGCGACTGGGTGCGAAGCTGCACTGCGCTAGTCGAGGATAATGACGGCACGCTCAGGCTGGTCGAATGGCGGCGCGGCGCGGCGCAGATTGCATCGCCCGTCGCGGCAGGAGCGGCGCTATGACCCCGGAAATCGATCCTGCACTATCGTCATCCGCACCGCTCGTCGATGTGATCTTCTTTGACGCCGGCGGCGGCCATCGCGCATCCGCGATGGCTCTGCAAGGCGTCAGCCAGCGCCAGGAGCGTCCGTGGCGAATCAGGCTGGTGAATCTGCGCGACATCCTGGAGCCGATCGACTACATAAAGCGCGTCACCGGGCTCAAGATCGAGAACTGCTACAACGGTCTGCTCCGTCACGGAATCACGGTCGGCACTCTGCCGATGCTCCGGACGACGCAGGCTCTCATTCGGCTCACGCATCGCGGGCAGGTCGAGACTCTCGCGCGCTACTGGCGCGACGAGGCGCCGGATCTCGTACTCTCGATGATTCCGAACTTCAACCGCGCGCTGTTCGAAGGGCTGCGTGCGGCAGACGAAGAGAGTGCGCGGCCGGCGACGCCGATGGCGACGATCCTGACCGACCTCGCTGATTATCCGCCGCACTTCTGGATCGAGAGGCAGGAGCAGTACCTCATTTGCGGGACCGCGGCGGCGGCAGAGCAGGCGATCGCGATGGGTCATCCGGCGCGTCGCGTGTTTCGTACCTCGGGAATGATCGTGCGGCCGGAATTTTATGACCGCCGCAGAGCGGACCGCCGCCGCGAGCGGAGACGGCTCGGGCTCGACCCCGACATCACGACTGGAATCGTGATGTTCGGCGGCTATGGCTCGCGCCAGATGCTCACGATCGCGCGGCGGATCAAGGCGGCGGGCCTTAAGACGCAGCTCATCTTCATGTGCGGACACAACGAGGAACTGCGCGAGAAGCTGCTCGCGATGAAATTGCCGTATCGATGCCGCGTCGAGGGCTTCACTCGCGACGTTGCGGGGTTCATGGCGGCGGCGGATTACTTTATCGGTAAGCCGGGGCCGGGCTCGATCAGCGAGGCGCTGGTGATGGGACTCCCGGTAATCGTCGAGCGCAACGCGTGGACGATGATCCAGGAGCGGTTCAACACCGATTGGATCGCGCGCAACGACTTGGGCGTGGTGCTGCAGTCCTTCTTCAGCGAAATCGAAGAGGGAGTTGCGGCGATGATCGACGCGGGGCGGCTCAAGCACTTCAAGGAGCGCGTCGCGGCGCAAGAGAATCGCGCGGTGTTCGAGATCGCGGACCTGGTCGGCACGATGCTCGCGTCGGCGCCGCCGCCGTTGGGACCGGAGGATTCGTATAGGACGTGGCCGCTTCGATTCGCTACCGCCTGAGAATTGGAATCTGCGAACCTTTGAATAACCTCGCCCGCTTCGTTGCGGGAGATGCGCCGCGTCGCGTGCAGTTTTTCTTGCACGCGCCGTGACACGAAGCTGGCGGTGACCGCGGTTCATCGTCGCGCCCATCCTAGGAAATTCTTTTTGGTAACTTTCTTCACTTTTAGTATCGGGACTCCTACTATATTCACCCGCGCTGAGCTGATGAGTTCCTCGTCGGAGGGTCCTTGATGAATCGTCTGGGCATGTTGATAGCGGCTGTGGTGGGATTCACAGTGTTCGCGGGCGGCGGCATCTCTGCGGCGCAAGCCGTTTCGGGCCTAAATGGAAACTATTCTTGCGGCTTCGATTCCACCGCTTACACGCCCGCAAATACCCAAAAGAGCGTCAATATCAGCGGAGTATTCTCGCTTGCGATTAGCGGCAGCAGTATCAGGCAGAGCGAAGCGACGCTGTCCGTGAGCGAGGGCGGAGCGGGACCGGCGGCGTGCACATACACGAACGGGAGCGGCAGTATCCAAACGATCCGTCGGCCGCGGGATTCGATTCGGCGACACTGACCTAGGAGCCTTCGAATACCGCCTCTCCGTTATGTCCACTCGGGAACGCGACGCTGACGCTAACTCCCGTGAATAATGGCATCGACTTCTCCTATTCGAGCGCGGCCGGGTTCGTTGGAAGCGGCACCTGCGGCCCCGCCGGCACGCCGATCGCGAGCGCATTCTATTGCCGTTGCCCGATCAACAATCCAAAGGGTTCAGGAGAAACCGAGGTATCGATAGTTCCACCTCTGGAACAGCCATCGTCCGAGCAAGACAAGTAAATGGCCTCGGGGTAGATACTTGTCCGCAGAAGACTGCGTGTCCGTATCTTTTGAGCGGCACGGCCATCTATCCGCTGCCAGGCATGCCAATGCACGGCGAATAACTTATCGGCGGACCGACGCTTCTCGGATGCCCCGAAGTTGCGGCGCTCGGAGAAGTAAACTTCACGACCACGAAGGACACGATTCTCGTCACCTCACCGCAGGTCTCGTCGGTGGCGTGTACGGTGCCGGTGATAATAGGGCACCTGCAGGCTTCTCCGGATCAGATCGATTTCGGCTCGCAAAAGGTCAAGACGACCACCGCCGGCCCATCACGGTTACTGATGTAGGATTTGGGCCGGTAACAATCATTAGCGTGACAGCAGCAAGCCGGACGTCTTTGGCGAAAACGACAACTGCAAAGGCGTTTTGCCAACACGCGCGCCCTGCACGATCACAGCGAACTTCACGCCAGCCGCAAAAGGTAAAGTAGAGGGCTCGCTCTCGATCATCAACAATGGCGGGCCTGTCGCCGTAGGGCTTGCCGGCAAAGGTGCATAACTCGCGGAAAAGGAGTTCCCCGGGGTACGCCGTGTCTAGAAGACACGCGGCGCTGCACGTCAAGCGAGCGTGATACGCCCGCCGAGGCGGCACCCCTTCGCCAGGCGGATCCCAACCGACCACTGGCGCATCCCGGGGAAGTAACAATCTGTTATGTGGCGCATCCAGAACCGTATCGAATGGGCGGTAATGCGGCCCGCCGGACACGGCATCGCTGGCGCACAGATGTGCGACCACGAGGAGTGGATCGAGGCCGCGGTGAGTCTTAGCGACTCGAAGGAATCGGCGTGAAAGCGCTCCGCGCAGATGAACGCGATCGCGAGCGCAGTCGTTGCGATGGCGGAGATTCCGAGCGCAATCCGAAGTTTATCTTCGGTCCATCCGCGCGAGATGCTCGCCATTGATTTCATCGTGATCTTCAAGTGCGTGTTCGGTTCGTTGCTGATAATTCGGTTTCTCGTTAATTGACGGGGAGCCCCGCGGCTCTTACAGGGCTCCCCGCCGGCCTGGGGGGTGCGGGCATGTCAGAGGAGCCCGCTGAGGAATCTTAGAAGGTAAACGAGCGTCACGATTCCGAAGGCGAGGCCGGGCAGCTCGTCGAGTAGGCGGCCTCGGGCAATCATCAGCCCGTAGTTATCGTGCTTGATCGCACCCAAACCGCGAACCGCGGTCAGATTGTTTTCGGTATTCATCGAAGCCATCCTCGAAGCGCCCGACGAAATCCGCCGCCGTGCGTTAGAATCAAAGTTGCGTGCTTTGCCGGAATTAAGGATTGTGTCCATCATCAGCTCCTCATCGGATCAGCGTTCTCACTTCCAAGGCGTAAAAAAGCGATGAACAATGCTGTTCAATCGCGATGAACATTGGGCGAGAGTCGAGGTTTGAGACGAACAAATAGCGAATCGCCTGTTAACTTTGTAAACGTATCCGGAAAAAAGCGCCGCTCGGCCATCTCCACTTCGGGGCTGGCTCGTGTTTGAATGCGTCAGAGAGACGCTAAGTCAGGAATCGAGATCGTGGCGCAGAGACGGCAGGTAAGGCTCGAGGTCGCAAGCGGAAAGCCGGCGAAGGAACGCTGGCGCGGGACGGCAGCGCGCAACTTCTTCAACCTCTACGATCACGACTTCGTCCGCGTCGCGGTCGGGATTCCTGCCGTCGTCGTCGCCGATCCCGAGCACAACGCGGAGCAGACCATCGCGCTCATCCGGCGCGCCGCCGGCCAGCACGCATTGATCGTGCTTTTCCCGGAGCTCGGGCTCAGCGCGTACTCCTGCGACGATTTGTTTCATCAGCGCGCGCTGCGCGATGCTTGCGAAGCAGCAATTGCACGCGTCCTCGCCGAGACCGCGTCACTGCCGGTCGTGAGCGTGGTCGGCGCGCCGCTCGTTGTCGACAATCTGCTCTATAACTGTGCGCTCGCCATTCATCGCGGGCGAATCCTCGGCGTCGTACCGAAGACGAACCTTCCGAACTACCGCGAGTTCTATGAGCAGCGGCAGTTCACGTCCGGTGATTCCGCGATGCGCGACGAAATCGATTTGCTCGGCCAGCGCGGCGTACCGTTCGGATCGAATCTTATCTTCGAGCACGCCGAGCAGCCGCTGCTGAAGGTCCATGCTGAGATCTGCGAGGACCTCTGGGTTCCGATTTCGCCATCCTCGTATGCCGCGCTTGCCGGCGCGACTGTGCTGGTGAATCTTTCCGCGTCGAATATCACGATCGGCAAGGCCGACTATCGCCGGCTTCTTGTCACGAGCCAGTCCGCGCGATGTCTCGCTGCCTACCTTTATTCCGCCGCCGGCAGCGGCGAATCGACTACCGATCTGGCATGGGACGGCCACGCGCTCATCTGCGAGAACGGCAACATGCTCGCCGAGTCGGAGCGCTTTCGCGATGAGCCGCAGCTCGTGACCGCCGAGATCGATCTCGAGCGGCTCGCGCAGGAGCGCATGCGCCAGAACACGTTCGGCGAGAATGCCGAGCGCGAGCGCGAAAGCCTCAAGAATTTTCGCCGCGTTTCATTTTCGATCGATCTGCCACGCGCGCAGCGAATGCTGCCCGAGCGAAGCTACGAGCGCTTTCCCTACGTGCCGTCGAATCTCGCGACGCGCGACGAGCGATGCGCCGAAGTCTTCGATATCCAGGTCCAGGGCCTCGCGACTCGCCTCAGGGCGAGCGGCATTAAGCGCGTCGTGATCGGAGTCTCGGGTGGGATCGACTCCACGCACGCGCTGCTCGTCTGCGCAAAGGCGCTCGACAAAATCGGCTCGCCGCGCCGGAACCTGCTCGCCGTTACGATGCCGGGATTCGCAACCAGCACACGCACGCTCGATCAGGCGCGCCGCTTGATGAGCGCGATCGAATGCGACTCACGCGAGATCGATATCCGGCCGAGCTGCATGCAGATGCTGCGCGACATCGGCCATCCTTACGCCGGCGGCAAGCCGGTCTATGACGTCGCGTTCGAGAATGTCCAGGCGGGCGAGCGGACCAACCATCTCTTTCGCATCGCAAACCTCGAGGGCGGTCTTGTCGTCGGCACCGGCGACCTGAGCGAGCTTGCGCTCGGATGGTGCACATACGGCGTGGGCGATCACATGTCGCACTACAGCGTCAACGCGAGCGTGCCGAAAACGCTGATCCAGCACGTGATCCGCTGGGTTGCGGAGAAGGAGGCCCTCGGCGCCGAGGCGAGCGCGGTGCTGCTCGAAATCCTCGAAACGCCGATCAGTCCCGAGCTGGTGCCACATGACGGCAATGCACCTGCGCACGACACGGAGGCCGCCATCGGTCCCTACGAGCTGCACGATTTCTTCCTCTACTACACGCTGCGTTTCGGCTACGCGCCGCCGAAAGTTGCCTTCCTCGCGTGGCTTGCGTGGCACGATCGCGAGCGTAGCGGATGGCCGAACATCCCCGAGGCCAATCGCTCCGAGTACGACATCGCGCAGATCCGGACGCATCTCGAAACTTTCCTGAATCGATTCTTCAGGCTGAGCCAGTTCAAACGAAGCTGTGTCCCGAATGCCCCCAAGGTAGGCTCCGGTGGATCGCTCTCGCCGCGCGGCGATTGGCGCGCCCCGAGCGACAGCGAGGCGAGGGCGTGGCTGACACTGCTCAATCAGATTCCACACGAATCGGTGACCCGCGATGAAACTCGGACTCCATCTGCCGCAGCTCGGCGGCGCGCCCGCTGATCTGGTCCGCATCGCGAAGCGGGCCGAGGCGACCGGCTATGAAACGATCTGGGTGAGCGATCACCTGCTCGTGCCCTCGGCGGGCGCGCGGATTCCGCCGGTCGAAATCATGGAGCCGATCACGACGCTCGCGTACGTCGCTGCCGTGACTAGCAGAATTCGGCTCGCGAGCAGCGTGATTGTCCTTCCGTACCGCAACGCGATTCATCTCGCCAAGGAGCTTGCGACGCTCGATCGCCTCGCGGACGGACGGCTCGCGGTCGGCGTCGCTAGCGGATGGCTGGAGGCGGAGTTCCGCGCGCTCGGTGCGCCGTACGAGCGCCGCGGCGAATATACTGACGAAGCAATCCGCTTGATGCGCGCGATGTGGGCGAACGCGGATCCCGACTTCGATGGCGAGTTTTTCAAACTTCACGGGATGCGTTTCGGCCCGCGCCCGAAGGCCGGCAATATCCCGCTCTGGATCGGCGGCATCAGCAAGCGCGCCGTGCGCCGCGCGGTCGAACTGGGCGACGGATGGCATGGCACGCGGATGAGGCCCGACCAGGTCGCCGAGCGGATCAAGTGGCTCCGCGAGATTGCCGCGCGTAAGGGCCGCGACCTCAAGGGCTTTGCGCTGAGTCATCGCGTGTACGTCGGATTCGCCGACAAGTGGACCGACACGGGCGGCTACGTCGAAGGCGTGCTCGCGCCTCCGTCGCAGCTCGCTGAATATCTCAGGCGCTACGCGCCGCTCGGAATCGAGGAATTGCTCATCAGTCCGCTCGGTTCCGAGCGCTCGCTGGACGCCTTCCTCGATCGATTCGACCGCGAGGTGCGCCCGCATCTGGAATAGGCCGTTTCGCGGGTGAATCGCACGTCCCGCTGGCCGGCTTGCTCGTCAGGCTGATACCCGGTACACATTCAGGAAATCGGGAACGGCGCCCTTGCCGATGCCGCATTGATCACGTGAAGGTCATCTCTACCGACTCGATCGTAGTTGCTGCCACGAACCAGGTCTCCTGCGAGCTGGCCGGCGAGGCCGCAATCCTCGACCTCAAGCGGGGCTTCTACTACGGCCTCGACCCGGTCGGCTCGACCGTGTGGCAGATGCTGGCCGAGCCGCGGCGGGTCAGCGAAATTCGCGACGAGCTGCTCGAACTCTATGATGTCGAACCGGAACAGTGCGCCTCCGATCTTATTCGGCTGCTTGGCGATCTAAGCGCGCGCGGTTTGATACAACTTGTGGATGACGCGTCTCAGTAAGTTTATCGCGCTCGCCGCATCAGAGCGCCGCGTCGTGCTCGAGGCGCTGGCATCGGTCGTCGTGATGCGGCTTGCGACGTGGACCATGCCGTTTGCGCGCGTGCGCGCCCTCGCAGACCGGATGCGCTCCCGGGGCGTCCACGCCGGATCCGACAAACCGCCGCGTGAACGGATCGCCTGGGCGGTAAATGCCGCAGCCAATGTTGTTCCCGCGGGTTCCAATTGCCTCGTGCGTGCACTCGCGGCGGAAATGATGCTTGACCGCTATGGTTATCCCGCCGAGCTTCGCTTCGGCGTCGCCAATCCCGCGGCCGGCGAATTCAAGGCGCACGCCTGGCTCGAGAGCGACGGAGCCGTCGTCATCGGCGACTTCGAACTGGAAAACTATGTGCCGCTTGTCCCAACTGATCCGAGTACGCGGTAAACGTAAGGACGTTTCTGCGGCGAGAGGATAGATGAGAGTTGAAATTCCTGAGGACGTCGTGTGGCGCGAGCTCGACGACGAGGTCGTGATTCTCGACGTCGTATCGAACCAATATTTTGGGCTGAGCGGCGCGGGCAGCGCGATGTGGCGGCTGCTCGCGGAGCACGGCTCGGTCGATGAAACAGTGACGCGTCTTCAGGAAGACTTCGATGCCGGCGTAGAGCAGCTCCGTAACGACCTCGAAGCGCTCATCAAGGACCTCGAGGGCAGGGGCCTTGTGAAAATCTCCACCGAAGCACCAGCGGCGCCAAGGAAGCGAGCCGCGCGCCGTTGAGCATTCCTTTCCCGGGCCAATCGGCATGAGCGGGATCGCGGCGGTTTTCCATCTCGATGGCAGTCCGGCCGAGCGCGCGGCCGTCGAGCGGATGATCGCGGCAGCTCCCTATCGTGCGCGCGACGGCTCGTCGTCGTGGTGTGACGGTCCGGTAGCTCTCGGCCATGCGATGCTGCATACGACGCCCGAGTCGCTGCGTGAATCGCAGCCGTTGCTCGATGTTGGGAGCAATCTGGCGCTGGTCTTCACCGGCAGAATCGACAATCGCGATGAATTGAAGGACGCGTTCGAGCGGGCCGCGATCATTCCGTCGGGAGACTCGGACGCGGCCTACGTGATAGCCGCCTACCAGCGCTGGGGTGACGATTTTCCGGCCGAGATCCTGGGTGACTTCGCGTTCGCGCTTTGGGACGGAAAGCGCCGCCGCATGCTCTGCGCGCGCGATCCGCTCGGGGTTGCCGCACTATACTACTTCATCAATGGCGGCTTGTTTGTGTGCGCCTCCGAACTGCATCAGTTGTTCGCTGACCCGCGCGTGCCAATGACGCCGAATGCGGGGATGATCGCGGAGACGCTTGGCGCCTCGCCGCATGAAGGCGAGGAGACACTCTATCAGGGAATCTATCGCTTGCCGGCTTCATTCCTGTTCCTCGTTGCGCAGGCGGGTCTAACGCGGCGGCGCTACTACGACCTGGATCCGGCGCGCTCGATTGAATATCGAACCGATGACGACTACGCCGAGCACTTTCGCGCGATTCTGTTTGAAGCCGTGCGATGTCGCCTCCGAAGTGTTGGCCGCGTCGTTGCGGACTTGAGTGGCGGCATCGATTCGTCGTCCATCGTCGCGATTGCGTCGCGTCTGATGAAGACCGGCGCCGCGAACGTGGCCGCCTTCGACGCAATGTCGGTCGATCATGACCGCCCTGAGGCGGACGAGCGGCGCTATGTCGCCGAGGCCGAAGCCGCCTTCGATCTCAGAAGTCATCACGTTGCGGCCTCGTTGCGCCCGCTCAAATGGTATCGCGAAACGGCGCGTCACTATCGCGATCTGACTTACAACCCAAGCGGCACGGCGATTGATTTGGCGGTATTCTTTCGAACTCTGGGCGATGTGCGAGTGTCGCTGACAGGTGAGGGCGGTGACGATTTTTTTGGCGGCAGCGGCTTCGGCTACGCGGATATGCTTCGGCGTCTTGAGTTCGGCGCGGTGCTCAGGCGTTTGCGCTTTGATCGTGAGATGCGGCGAAGCGATCCGATGTTCTACCCTCCGCTCCGGCTATTCTTCCGCAATGGGATTCTGCCGCTCGTGCCGAAGCAGTTGAAACGGGTGGTAAAGCCCTTTTTTGTGCGCGACGAGCTGCCTTTCTCGATTGCGCCGGAGTTTGCCCGCCGTGCCAGGTACGCGGAGCGGATGGCGCGGCAGCCGGTGCTGCCACGATGCCGCGATCTTGCACAACAGGACGTCTATCGCACCTACAGTGCGGGCTGGATGGCGCAGGCTCTTGAACCGATCGATCGATATGCCGCATCCGTCGCCGTGGAGATGCGGCATCCGTTTTATGATCGCCGCGTGATGGAGTTTGCATTCGCCATCCCTGAAAATCAGCGGCTGCGCGAGCTGGAGACCAAGTTCGTGCTGCGCCGTGCGATGCGCGGAATTGTACCGCCTTCTATACTGGCGCGCCTGGACAAAGGTTCTTTCGGATACACGTTTCCCGAGACGATGCGCGCGTTCGGCGGCGAGCGCATTTTCGATTCACTCGAAATCGAACAGGCGGGCTGGGTCGATGGCGCACGCGTCAGGGAGGCATATCGCAAAATGGACTCCCTCTATGCGTCGGGCGACCTGGGGTACGTAAATTATATCTCGAGGCTGTGGGTGGTTTTAGCCGTTGAGTTTTGGTTCAGCGAAACGTTCGGATGCGAGAGTGCAGCGTCGGGTGTGGGACCGCCGATCAGAGATCATCGACCGGCCGAGGAACGCTTGAATGATGCAGCAGCCCCCGCTGAGATGCGGGCCGCAATTCTCAAAGGAAACTAGAGGTTCGGATGTCGCTGGTGCTCGACGAACATCGGGAATATCTCTCCGACAAGCTTCGCCTCGGCCTGTTTCGCAAGGCTATCCGGAAAACTGTAAAGCCCGGCGACGTGGTGATGGATCTTGGTGCTGGAACGGGAATCCTCGGCCTGTTTGCGTGCGCAGCAGGCGCACGACGAGTTTATGCCGTCGATGCCGGCGGAATGATCCAGGTCGCGCGCGAATTGGCGCGTGCCAACGGATTTGGCGATCGCGTGATCGGAATCCAGGGACTCTCGACGCGGATTGAGTTACCGGAAAAGGTCGATGTGATCGTAGCCGATCAGATCGGTCACTTCGGTTTTGAGGCGGGCGTGCTCGAGTTTTTCCGCGATGCCGTAGCGCGATTCTTGAAGCCCGGCGGCCGAACCGTGCCGCACCGAATAAGCCTGCATGCGGGTGCGGTCACCTATCCGCGTGGATATCGCAACGCAACTTTCTGGAGCGCGCGGCCCGCGAGGTTCGATTTCTCGCCGGCGCAGAAGATCGCGTCCAACACCGGCTATCCGACCGACGCGCGGCTGCTCAAGCTGATATCGAACGGCGGCAAACTGATCACGCTTGATGCTGCCGCGGCGCCGGTGAATTTTTCCGCTGAGACAACAGTTCGTGTCCTCCGCAAGGCGACGATGCACGGCCTGGCCGGATGGTTTTCATCCGAACTCGCGCCCGGCGTTGTGATGACCAACAGCCCAGCGGTCGCGCGCCGGATTACGCGTCGCGCGGTATTTCTGCCGATCGAGCGCCCGATTCAGGTTGTTCCGGGTGACCGCGTTTCAATCGCCATGAACATCACGCCGGAGCAAATCATGGTCACATGGAAGGTCAAGATTGCCGACAAATCAGGCAACGAAAAGGCTCGCTTCGTTCATTCGACCATGCGTGGGATGCTGATGACTGCCGAAAACCTCGCCAAAACACGGCCGGACTTCGTGCCCAGGTTGACCCCGTGGGGCGAAGCTCGACGGACCGTGGTTGATCTGTGCGATGGACAGAGATCGCTTGGAGAAATTGAGAAGATCGTCTTCGAACGGCATCGAAATCTATTCGATTCGCTCGATCGGGCAGCTGAATTCGTTACGGAAGTGACAGCTGTTTATGCGGAAGCGCCGGAGGAAGTTCGAGAAATAAGCGCGCGGTTGCAACAAACTGCTTGGTGATGGATATTTTGGGACTGTCTGGCTATCCAACATTTTGGAGTCTCCGCGGCGCGCTCTGATGAGTCTTAAGAGGCTCACTCGACGGAATTTGCTCTTTGACCAAGCACTGCATTCTTTGATACAAGCGTGTTGCCCATTGGAATTCCGGCACTATTGGAGGGGTTAGATGCGTAAGCAGCATGAGGAAAAGGGCCGTACCAAATCGTCGGAGACAAGGCGGGCCTATCAATCTCCTCGACTGATTGAGTACGGGAGCGTTGCCAAGCTTACCGCCACGAACGGAACTGCTCCCCCGACCGACGGCGGGACCGGTACATTGAACAAAAGGATGGGAACCTGCCTGTAATTAAACAGTTTTTGCGGTTCTTGCTTTACTGATCGAACCTAATCGCGGCGGCTGCCGATGGCGGTCGCCGCGTCGTTTTTCTCGAAGCTCCAATCGCGATTGCATACGCTTCGACCAACTTAGACTAAAGTTTGCGGGTGTTTCGCTACCGCGCGCACGGCTTGATTCTGAGGTCCGATGTGCCCCTACCTGAGCTCGTCCCTGCGCTCAAGACAGATCGCGGCACGCGCCCGGACATCGCAGTACGGCTGGCGAGGCGCTATCGCGAGCAACCGCCAACGACTAAGTTTATCGCCGAGACCCAACTCCCGGGTGGCGAGCTGTGGCGTAAAATCTGGCGCACCGAGCACGGCTTCGCAGTCGTCTTTCCTGGCCTCGCACGCTTCGACCTGAGTGCCGCTGGTGACCGTGTCGTTTGCACACGGCGCTCGTATGGCGTGGCAATCGTGACAATTCGACATCTGCTGCTCGACCAGCTCATGCCGCTGATGCTCAGCGTGCGCGGGCGCGAGGCGTTGCACGCAACCGCAATCGCAACTCGGGCAGGCGTTTGTGCCTTTATCGGACCCGCGGGCACCGGCAAATCGACCATAGCGGGCGCGTTTTGCCGCGCGGGATTCGTCTCACTCGCCGACGATTGCCTGTCGCTCGTTGATCGGGGCGCGATTGCGGCCGTGCCCGCCTATCCCGGCCTTCGGCTCTGGAACGATACTGCTTGGGCGCTCGGAATCGGGGCGGATGGCGGTCGAACTGTCGCGCACTACACACCAAAGCGGCGCGCGTTCCCGCTCGCGAATCCACGCGACTTTCCGCTCGCGCCGATTCCACTCGCGCGGATTTATCGGCTCGAACGTTCCAACAATGGCGCATCAGACGCCTCGGTGCGAATCGAATCGATCTCGCCGCGCGACGCGTTGCTTGAGCTGGTGCAGGCTTCGTTTCCGCTCGACATCACCGATCGGTCAACCCTGGAGCGTCACTTTCGATTCATGGAGCGCGTGGTAGATATGGTGCCGATGAAGCGCCTCGTGATTCCGTGCGGCTTCGACCTGCTCGACCGGGCACGAGAGGTTGTCCTCGCCGATTTGGGGTGATGAGACCGGTCTTGGGCCAATCCGGCGGCAAGGCTATTCTCCAACTCGACGTGGCGTCTTCGAGCAATTCAGTCATGGCTCCCGGCGAGGCGCGCCTGCTGCTCGCTACCGCGACCACTCTTCGCAGCGAGCCGCGCGTCGCGATCGCGCGATCGCATGCCGCCTCTGCCGACTTCGATCTACTAAGCCGCCTTGCCCGGCGCCACGCGGTCACGCCGCTGGTTTATCGATTCCTCGTGGATACCTGTGCCGATATCGTGCCCGAGGCGCGCCTCGCCGCGCTTCGCACCAACTACCACTTAATAGTTCTCTTCAATCGCCATCTCGCGAGTGAACTCGTTCGGCTGACGCATCTGCTCGCCGACGCCGGTGTCGCCACACTTTCACTGAAGGGACCGATGCTTGCCGAGATTGCGTACGGCTCGATCGAGCGACGTCAGTTCGTCGATCTCGATCTGCTGTTGCATCGCGGCGACCTCGCGCGCGCGGCGGAGGTCCTAAGCGCCGAACATTACACTTCGATGCTTACGCGGCGCGAACGAGCGGGCGATCCGTACTTCCAGGAGTTCGAGGATTTCTTCTCGGGTCCGGGCGGCGTCGGCGGGATCGACGTTCATTGGCAACTGACGCCGCGCGCGTTTCCGTTTGCGCCCGACGAAGATTCGGTGTGGCGCCGCGCAATCACGGTTGAGCTGATGGGTGCGGCGATCCGCGTTCCCGACCATATCGACCATCTACTCTACCTCTGCGCGCACGGGGCCAAGCACGGATGGCATTCGCTGAGCAACGTCTGCGATGTCGCCGAGCTGCTGAGGGCGCGGCGCGAAATCGATCTCAACGAGGCGCTCGATCGCGCGGCGCGATGCGGTGGGCGGAGAATTTTGCTGACGGGCCTCTTTTTAGCGCGCACGCTGGCCGATGCTCTGCTGCCAGATGACATCGACGCGCTCATCCGCGCGGATCGTGATGTCACCGCACTCTCGTCGCTCGCCGCCAGAGAGCTCTTTCGTCGGCCGCCCGACAAGGAGCCAGTAGTCGAGCCGTGGACGATTCCATTTCGGTCGATCGAAACCACTCTCGGGCGCGTTCGCTACGTCGTTGGCCGCCTACTCGCGCCAACGATGGGCGACTACCAGATGCTGCCGCTACCGCGCGCGATGTTCGGTGTCTACTGGCTGATGCGCCCGTTTCGCATGACGCTGCAATACGGACCGCGGCTGATTCGCGGCGCGCTTGGAGGTGCCGGCTTGAGTGCCGGCGTCGATTCGCGATGAGGCGTGAGTTTCGGCGTTATCTCTCGATGCTTATCGCGGTCGCGCGCTGGCATCTGGTGAGCGCGATCGCGTTGATGACCGGGTTCTCGCTCACAGAAGGTGTCGGAATCGCGCTCCTGCTCCCGACGCTGCAGGTGGCGGGCTTGAACCTGACCGGGCAGGGCGAAGCTGGACGTTACGCGCACGCGGTCACGGAGGTCTTTGCGGCGATCGGATTGCATCCTGATCTCCTCATGCTGCTCGGGATGTTCGTCGTGCTGGCCGGTCTCCGCACGCTCGTTGGCCGGTCGCAAACCGTTGCGATGTATCGCGTGCAGCAGGACTTCGAAAATCATATGCGCGGGCGCCTCTACAACGCGATCAGCAACGCGAGTTGGCTTTTCGTGTCGCGTACCCGTGCCTCGGACTTCACGCACGCACTCACATCCGACATCGATCGCGTCGCGACCGGGACTTTCATGCTGATGCAGCTCGCTTCGGACCTCGTTATCAGCATCCTCTACGTGATAATCGCATTCGCGCTCTCGGCGGGCATGACGATGCTGGTGCTCGGATGCGCGCTCGTTCTCGCGCTCACATTTCGCCGCCAGACGCAGGCAATCCAGGAAACCGGGCAGGAGGTGTCAAGCACCACCAAGTCGCTATTCGCCGCGATCAACGATCATTTGCTGAGCCTCAAGACCGCGAAAGCCTACGGCGCCGAGCGCCGCAACGCCGCGATCTTCTCCGCACTCAGCCGCGACGTAGCCGACTCCAACATTGCGAGCGCCCGCGAGCAGGCGCGCGTCGAGTTGTTGTTCCAACTCGGTTCGGTTGTGATCCTGGCGGTCGTGCTCTACGCCTCGATTCGGCTGATCGGGGTGCCGCCTGCCGCGATCCTTATCTTGCTTTTGCTTTTCGCCCGCGTGATGCCGCGTTTCATGTCCGTCCATCATTACTATCGCGGATTCATCAACGCGATGCCTTCATTTGTCAGCGTGCTCGATCTTGAAGGTCGCTGCGTGCAGGCGGCCGAGTCGAGCGCGGGTTCGGTGCCGGCGCCCGAGTTCAAACGCGAGTTGCGTCTGGAGGACGCGACCTTCGGCTACAACTCGACTCGCGGCGCGGCGGTGCGCGACTTGAATATCGCGATCAAGGCGGGTCACAAGATCGCTCTGGTCGGACCGTCGGGCGCGGGCAAAAGCACGGCGGCTGACTTGTTGATGGGCCTCATCTTTCCCGACTCCGGCCGAATATCGGTTGACGGCGTGACGCTGCGGCCCGAGCAGGCACCGTCGTGGCGCGAGAATATCGGCTACGTCGCGTCGGATACTTTTCTCTTCCACGATACGATCCGCGCCAACCTGCTCTGGGCGCGGCCGGGCGCGACCGACGAGCAGATGCGCACTGCACTCGCGCGCGCCGCAGCTGATTTCGTCAACGCGCTGCCGGCCGGCCTCGATACGGTCGTCGGCGATCGCGGCGTGATGCTCTCGCAGGGTGAGCGGCAGCGTCTCGCGCTCGCACGTGCCTTCCTGCGCCATCCCGCGCTGCTCGTTCTTGACGAAGCGACCAACAGTCTAGATTCCGACAACGAGGTGCGCATCCTGGCCGCAATCGCGGACCTCGGTGCTGAAGTGACCGTGGTCATGATCGCGCATCGGCTCTCGACCATTCGATCGGCCGACACCATCTACGTGCTCGAGAACGGACGCGTCGTCGAATCGGGTCGGTGGGAAGAACTCAGTGTGCGGCGCGATGGCCGCTTCAGAGCGCTCTGGGAAGCGCAGACGCTCGGCATCTGACGCGCCCCGCCGTTGGGCGGCACGGGACGAGCAGGTGCCCGCGTCACATTTCCGTAACCTCCGATCCATCAAGCGGCAACAGGGTTAAATTTCGGTGACTCTGTTCCTAAGACGCAATCGTGCGCGCTACACCGTAGTGCGCCAGTTTTTCGTTTCGATGGCTATGGGAGGGTTCGGGAGGAAAATGAAAATACGATCGCGGTCTTCGATCCTTGTAGCGATTGCAGCCGGTCTGGCGACCCTGGCGTCAGGCTGCTCTTACCTTGAACAACCGCGCAAAGTGGGATGGTGCACAGTTATCGGCGGCGGCCTCGGCGCGCTCGCCGGCACCGGAATCGGTTTCGCCGTCGGCGATGCCACCAGCAAGAACAGTCATAACGGTCCGTCGCGTCAGGCTACGGGTGCCGTGGTCGGCGCGGCGTCAGGCGCGTTGATCGGCGGTGTCATCGGACACTTCGTCTGCGATCCTATCGTTCAGCCGCCTCCGACTCCTCCTCCACCTCCACCGCCTCCACCCCCGCCGCCTCCGCCTCCGCCCGCGGTGAAGCAGAAGCTCGTGCTGCGCGGTGTGCACTTCGACTTCAACAAGTACAACATCCGTCCGGGTGATGCGGCGATTCTCGATGAGGCAGCCACAACGTTGCGGGCGAACCCGAACGTCACGATCGACGTCAACGGCTACTGCGACGCGATAGGCAGCGTCGAGTACAACCTGAAGCTGTCCAACGAGCGTGCTAATTCTGTAGTCGGTTACCTGGTGCAGCAGGGCATTCCGGCGGGTCAGCTGGTGCCGCATGGATACGGCAAGACGGATTTCGTCGCGCCCAACGACACGGCTGAGGGCCGCGCGCAGAACCGGCGCGTCGAACTGGTGCCGGAAGAGTAGGGTTTACGGTCGCATTGAATAGCGGGGCGCGCGAGAAATCGCGTGCCCCGCTTTGGTTGTACGCCCAGCATGGCGCATGACTAGGAGGTGAAAGTCCTCTGTGCAAGCAGGCCGCGTCGAGCACAAGCGAAGCGCAAGGACGTGATCGTGAGATGAGGTCTTAAGGAAGCGTGGAGCAAAGCCGCGAGCCGACGAACAGGAAGCGGATAAGAGGCGGGGTGGCTCAGGGCGAGCGGGCAGTTGACCGCGCAGCTCTATCGGGCAAGGGGCCATCGCGTAAATTCGGCGGCTGTGTGGTGAAAGTCACGGAGTCTTACCTGGGGAGATCTCGCACTGGGCCTCCTCCTAAGAAACAGGATTCGTCAGCAGCAGTTCGCCGGTGGATGGATCGAGGAGGGCGAAGCCGAGAAGAGCTGCGCGGCGAGGCAGGTGTTTGAGTTCGCGGGATACGGCAGATGCTTCGATGTCCGCGCTGGTGAAGGACCAAACGGAGGGGAGAGCGAACCACTGTGAGTCCGATAGACGCCAGGCGCCAGAAGCCCACGCAATTGGGGCTCGCCCGCGCGCCGCGACCGCACCACAGGTGCAGCCTTTCTGCGCTACAGCATCTGGTACGCCAAGGGCGGCGCGGTCATGCGCCGGGTCGCCCCCAAGGCGTTGCACCGCTCAAGCAGCGCGTGCGCGAAAGAACAGACGCAGCGGCGGACGGAGCATGGAGAGCGTAATCGGGGAACTGAGGAAAGATCTGCCGGGATGGAAGGAATACTTCCAACTCGCGGATACGCCCTACCTGCCTGTTCATCGAATACGACAAATGGAGCCGCCACCGGCTGCGGGCGCTGCAGCTCAAGCAGTGGAAACACGGCGCTGAGATCTACGCGGCAATGCCGAGACTTGGCTTGTCGGAGCGGGTCGCAGCTTACGCCGCGGCGGTCAACCGCCGCTGGTGGGCGCGCGCCGCCAATTCGGTGCACGCCGGACTAACTGCCCGCTACTTCGATCGCTTAGGGGGGTTCCTCGACTCGCCGATAACCTCAACCTTTCGAACCGCCGGATGCGGACCCGCATGTCCGGTGGTGAGGCAGGGGAGTAGCGCCGCGGCGCTACCCCCTATGCCGATTAGGTTCGTTGGCCGAATATTCTTGCGTAGGTCTTCTGCGAAGCGGCCGCCGCATCCTGCGCGGCCTTGCGCTCCTCCGGCGTCGCCATCTCGGCGATCATCTTGCGCTCCAGGGCGAGCGCATCCTTCAAAGGAAGCTCGACGCCACGATTGATCAGCGCCTTGGCAGTTTTGAGCGCGTAGGCCGCGCGCTCGATATATACATGTGCGATCTTCTCGCACTCGGGAATCAAATCGATGGCAGGAACGACCTTGTTGACGAGTCCAATGCGCAGCGCGTCTTCGGCAGTATAAGGAAGCCCGCTGAAGATCATCTCCTTCGCGATTCCCGCGCCCACCAGCCGTGGTAACCGCTGAGTTCCGCCGCCCGCGGGTAGCGCGCCGAAGCGAATCTCGGGAAGACCGACTGTGGCGGTATCGGCGATGACGCGAATATCGCATGCCAGCGCGATCTCGCAGCCTCCACCCATCGCGGCTCCGTTGATCGCGGCGATGACCGGTACACGCGATTCTTCCAGTGCGCTGAACAGGTCGCGGCGCGGCGATACGAAGTCGCCGCCGCCCTCGCGTTCGCGGCCGCCCTCTCGATTGGATTCAGCTCGCGCGCGAGCGCGCTCTGCGAAATCGCGCAGGTCCGCGCCGCCGCAGAAATGTTTCGGGCCCGCGCCGGTGGCGATTACGACGCGATAATCCGCATCCTTCTCGACCTCCTCCATCGCGTTCACCACATCGATCATCAACTGAAAGCTGATGGTATTGGCGCGCTCGGCGCGATTTAGAGTGAGATATCCGATGCCGTCCTTTCGCTCGAGAATGATAGTTTCGTATTTCACTTGCGTTCCCCTACATCGCGAACGAATAGCCGCCGTTGACGGGAACCGTCTGCCCAGTGATCCAGCTCGAAGCATCGGAGCTAAGGAACAGGATCATGTTGGCCGCATCTTCGGGCTCGCCGAGGCGCTTCACCTGATAGACCTTGAGCGTGCGCTTGCGCAGCTCGGCGTCGCCCATCCGCGCGGCGATCGCCGGCGTCATCGTGGCGCCGAGCGCAACACAGTTCGCCGTGATCGATTGGCGGCCGAGGTCCTTGGCGATTGCGCGCATGAAACCCGCGGCCCCCGCCTTCGCCCCGGAATAGATTTCGAGGTGCGGCTCGCCGACGCGGCCCGCGTCAGAAATCACGGTGACGATCTTGCCGTAGTTGCGTTGGATCATCGGCGGCACTGCCGCACGCGTGCAATACAGCACGCCGAACAAGTTCGTTCCGAGAAATGGTTGCCAGTCTTTGGGCTCTTGCTCCCAGAACGGTTTGCGTGAGACCGCCGTCGGATCGGCGCCCGCGTTGCCTGCGTTGTTGACCAGCAGATCGATAGCGCCGAATTTCGCGCGCGCCTTCTCGAACATCGCGCTGACTGACGCGTAGTCGGTCACGTCGCACTGCGCGGCCATCGCCTTGCAGCCCAGCTTTTCAACCTCGGCTGCGACCGCCTCGGCCCGTTCGAGCCGGAAGTCATTGACCACGACTCCACCCGCGTTGTGCTCGGCGAATCGAAGCGCCACCGCGCGGCCGACGCCCTGTCCTGCGCCGGTTACGAGTCCAACGCGGCCTTTCAGATCGAGGATATTGGTGCTCATCTTTTCTCCTTGCGCGCGAGCTTCTGCTCGCCGCGCGATATTTGTCTTGTCATTCAAGAATGCCGTCGCGCTCCAGTCCGACGATTTCGTCGTCGGTGAGCCGGCAGATGTCCCTCAAGATTTCCTTCGAGTGCTCGCCGATTCGCGGTCCGCGCCGTGTCTCGGCGGTCGGGGTTCGATTTAAACTGAAACGCGGCCCCTCGATCTCCGCCTCGCCCATCACCGGATCGTCGATCTTCTTCAGATAGCCGATCGCGCGGAGCTCCGCATCAGCGAAGAGATCGCTGCCGCGACTCACAACGTGAGCCGGCACTCCTGCAGCCTGCAGCTCGGTCTCGCACTGAAGCGCGTCGCGCGACGTGGTCCATGCCGTGATCGCTTCATCGAGTTCGTCACGATTGCGAAGGCGGCCAAGCAGCGTGTCGAATTTCGATTGGGCGAGCGCTCCGCCGAGCAACCTCCTGAGCGACGTCCAATGACGATCCGCAGCCGCGTCGAGCGCCAGCCATCGATCGTCTCCCGCGCATCGATAGACGCCCTGCGGCGCGCGAAGCGGCGATGCTGCCGCGCCGCGTCGCCGCGGAATCGTCCCGTTGGCGGCGTATTCATAGAATGCCGGTAGCATGAACTGGATACCGGCCTCGGCCTGCGCAACGTCGATATAGCATCCTTCTCCCGTGCGTGATCGCCGATGGAGCGCGGCAAGGATACTCGCCACGATGAATCGCGGCGCTACCGCGTCGGTCCACGGGCCGAACGTGCCCGACGGCGGCCGATCGGGCCATCCGAGCGCGAAGGTCGCGCCCGACATCGCAGCGCCCATCGTGCCCACGCCGCTGGTGCCGCGCGCGTGCGGTCCGGTCTGGCCGAGCAGGCTGGTGGACACCATGATGATTCGATCGTTGCGCGCGCGAAGATCGGCATATGCGAGATGCAGCGAGTCGAGCACGCCCGCGGTGAAGCTTTCGAGCGCGACATCGGCCCACTCGGCGAGGCGCAGGATCACTTCGCGGCCGGCGGGCTTGCTAATATCGATCGCGAGGCTCCGCTTGCCGGCATTCAGATTGTGATAACTGGCCGAGCGCTCCGGGCCGGGCTTGCCGTCCTTGAAGGGCCCGAGCGTGCGCAGCGGATCGATGCGTTTCGCGCTCTCGATTTTCACCACGTCCGCGCCGAGGTCGGCGAGATAGCGTCCGCTCACGGGACCAACCATCACCCAACTCATGTCGACCACGCGGAGGCCCTCCAATGGTCCGGTCATCTTCGCGAGCCTCCTAGATAACGCCGTGAACGAACAACGCTTGGATTTCGATCGTGCTGAGGCCGAGCTCCGAGGTGAGGATCTCGCTCGTATGCTCTGAGAGCGATGGAGCGCGACGCCGAGTTTCGATTGAATAGTTGGAGAACTGGGCGAACCGCACCGGCGCGTCGATTTGTTTTCCATCATCGCCGAGTGAAACCGGCGTGAAAAGTCCGCGCGCGCGATACTGCTCCGACTCCGCGATGTCTTTCATGTCCAGCACGGGCGCGGCGAGCAATCCGAGTTCGCGCGCGGCAGCGCCAAGTTCAGCCTTGGTCTTCGCGCGGCACAGCGCGGTGATACCGTCGACGGCGGTCTTCAAATCCGCTGGCGTGACGACCTTCTTCTGAAGGTCGGAGATAAAGTCCGGCCAGCTGAGTTCGGCGATTCGGCGATCGAGGTGGCCTTCGTCTGCCGCCAGCTTCACCAGCCGCTGCGTCATCGGCCCGAACGCGGGTCCGAATGCGATAGAAATCAGCACGAAACCGTCAGCGCATTCCCATACATTGGGAATCGCAACGCCTGCGATCGAGATTCGCCCACTCGCGCGCGGCATCTCGCGGTTGCCGGCACCGATTGCGATCGGGGTGCTGAACGCCGCGATCATCGCGGCGAGCCGGACGGAAACCTCCGCGGACTGGCCGAGCCCGTCGCGATCGCGTGCGCGGAGCGCAGCCAGTGCGGCGATTGCGGCGTCCGCGCCGCCTTCCATGAGCGACTGCTGCACCGGATAGAAAATCGGCGGTCGATCGGGATCTCCAGTCATACCGGGTGCACCGCTCGCCGCCATCGTGACGATGTCCGATGAAGCGAAATGGCCCTTCGGCCCGGATCGCTGAAACGCCGAAAGAGTGCATCGAATCATCGCGGGCGGAAGCTCGAACTCATCGAGCGGCGCGCTTCCGTATGCGCTGCCTGCGTCGAAGACGATATCGAACTTTGGCGCGAGCTCGCGAAGCAGGGCGCGGCCGTCGCGCGCGGCGAGATCGATCGTGATGCCGCGCTTGTTGCGATTGAGCGCATGCCAGGAGAGGCTCCGCTCAAGGCCTGGCAAATCGTCGATGAACGGCTCAATCCTGCGGCCCGCAGCGCCGCCTGGCGGCTCGATGACAATCACGTCCGCGCCGAGGTCGGCAAGGATGCGGCCCGCCATCATGGTCTCGGGCGCGGAGATTTCAAGCACGCGGATATCGTCGAGCATGTTAGCGCTTTCGCCTCTGCGCGGTTTGGAGCCGGGATTTGATCGATGCGCTCAGTTCACGGCGGGCGGCTTCCAGAGCGAACGCGCGAGGATCAACCAGGTGTTGTATCATCAGGCCGCGGAGTATTCCGACTATAACTGCGGCGGCCGCCGCGGCATCGACATCGCGGCGGATTTCGCCGGCCGCGATTCCGCGTTTGATATGCGTGCGCATCCATCCGCGAAAGTTGCGGTCAGCCTCTGCGATCTCGCCACGAATCTCGGGCACTGGACCTATCGCTTCGCCGATCAGGACATAGAGCGCGGAGCGCGGGTTAGCCGTCGCGGCAAGCAGATAGGCGTCGGCCATCGCTACGACAGCGTCGAGGCCGGAGTGTTCTGCGAGCGCCTGTTGCGAGTGCGCGATGAAGTCGGCCTGGATTTGTCGCGTCAGCGCACGCACCAGCGCGATCTTGGAGCCGAAGCGATGGCTCACGAGTCCGTGGCTGTAGCCAGAGCGCTCGCCAATTTCCTCGAGCGTGGTGCGGCTCGAGCCCTTGCGTGCGATGAGCTTGATCGCAGTGTCCATGATCCTGCGGTAAGACTCTTCGCGGCGCTCGCGCTGGGTGCGGCGGCCTGGTGCGGTGCCGGGCTCCATGGTTGTTGCCGAGATGCTCTAACATATTTGTTGACTACCCAGCAAGTAAGTTGGTAGGTTGCTCGCAACCGAGAGGTGACTATGGCAGCGACAATCGCGGTGCATCCTGAACTTTACGCGGCGGACCTGAATCCCGAGCCTGTCCTCAAGGGCGCGAAATGCCGCGCGTGCGGCTACGTTTTCTTTCCGCCGCAATCTTATGGATGTGAATCGTGCGGCGCGCTGCCTGCCGAGCTCGAACTGCTCGATCTGAAGGGGCGAGGTGCGTTGCAGTCATTCGCGACCGTGCACATGCATCACGGCAAAGGAATCGAAGCGCCGTTCACGATCGGCGTGATCGCGCTCGACGACGGTCCGATCATCCGCAGCGTACTCGCGGAACGGACCGATGAAGCCTTGCATATCGGCGACCGGATGCATTCGGCGCTGGTCGCCGCAGGTGCCGACGATAAGGGCAACAACCTCGTCGAGCTGCGCTTCACCCGGGAGAACGCAAAATGAAGAAGACACTCCGCGAGTTGCGTCCTGTGTATGTCGTCGGAATTGGACTGCATCGCTACCAATACCTCAGCGAGACGCCCTACGTGACGCTCGGCCTGACTGCAGTGCGTGAGGCGCTGGCTGACGCGCGGATCGTATGGCGCGAGGTCGAATCGGCGTACACGGGTACGGCGCTAATTGGGATGGCGGCGTCGCGGCCGATGCTCAAGCATCTCGGCGCGAGCGGAATTCCGATGGCGCAGGTGGAGAACGCGTCGGCGTCGGGCTCGACCGCTTTTCGCCAGGCGTGCATCGACGTGGCGAGCGGCCTCGCCGACGTGTCGCTCGCGGTTGGCGTTGACAAGCCGGGGCTCGTGGGCTCGGGGCCGGGCAAGGCGAACGTGCGCGACCTGGTCGGCTCGCGCGCCGTCCCATTCACGCACTTCGCACTGCTCACGAACGAATACATGAATCGGTACGGTGTGAGCGCCGAGCAGGTCGCGATGGTCGCCGTGAAGAACAATCGCAACGGCTCGCGAAATCCCTACGCGCAGCGGCAGAAGGCCGTGACGCTTGAAGAGGTGATGGCGGGGCCGATGATCTCGGGCTCGCTCACGCGGCTCCAGTGCTGCCCCGTTGGCGAAGGCGCCGCAGCCGCGATCGTCTCGTCTGAAGATGCGATCGCGAAACTCGGAATTGATCGCACGCGTGCGATTCGCGTGCTCGCATCGGCGACGCAGACCGAGCGCGTTTACCGCGGCATGAAAAACTTCGACGCCGAGCTGACGCGCGAGACAACTGCGCAGGCGCTCGCCGAGGCGGGCATCACTCCGCGCGCGCTCGACGTTATCGAACTGCACGACGCGTTCGCTATAGAGGAGCTGCTTTACGTCGAGGCGATGGGGCTATGCGGGGAAGGTGAAGGCGCCGCGATGCTCGCCAGCGGCGCGACCGATATCGGTGGGCGATGCGCGATCAGCGCGTCCGGTGGCCTGCTCGCGATGGGCCATCCGATTGGGCCGACTGGAGTCGGCCAGATCGCGGAAATCACGCGGCAGCTTCGCTGCGAGGCGGGCGCTCGCCAGCAGCCGGATGCGCGGATTGGACTCGCGCACATGGTCGGCGTCGGCGCGGTCTGCGTCGTCCACGTCCTGCAGAAGAGCGCGTGATGCAGTCGGCCAGGATTCCAGAGAAAATCACAAGTCGCCTGCGTCTGCCGCTGATCGCAGCGCCGATGCTTGCGGTCTCGGGGCCGGAGCTGGCGATCGCAGCGTGCAAAGTGGGTGTGATCGGCGCGTTCCCGCTCGCCAATGCGCGCTCGCCCGAGGGCGTCGAGGTGTGGCTCACACAAATTGAAACTGAGCTGTCGCGCGTGTCCGATGCGGATCCTGAACGAGCGCCCGCGCCGTTCTGCCCCAACCTGATAATCAAGCGCGCCGAGATGCGGGCCGAGCTTGCGGTATTGCTGAAGCATCGCGTCGAGATGGTGATCACGAGCGTCGGGTCGCCGGCCGAAGTGGTCGGACCGCTGCACGACATCGGATGCCTCGTGTACTGCGACGTGGCGACACTGCGCCACAGCGAGCGCGCGATCGCCGCGGGAGTCGATGGACTCATCCTTCTGACCGCGGGTGCTGGCGGCCAGACCGGATGGCTCAACCCGCTCGCGTTCGTGCGCGCAGTGCGTGAGATGTTCGCGGGGCCGATCGTGCTCGCGGGCGGAATCTCTGACGGCGCGGCGCTTTGGGCGGCAGAGGTCGTCGGCTGCGACCTCGCATACATGGGCACGCGGTTTATCGCGACGCACGAGAGTCTTGCGGCGCCCGCATACAAGGAGATGCTGGTTGCGTCGAACATGGACGACGTGATGCTGACGCAGGCATTCACAGGTCTAGATACGAACATGCTCACGCCGTCGATGGTCGCGGCGGGTCTCGATCCGGCCACGCTGCCGCCGCGCGTCTCTGTCGAGGAGGCTGCGCGTAACTTCGGCAGCAAGGGTGGAATGTCGGGACCGCGCCGCTACAAGGACATCTGGAGCGCAGGCCACAGTGTCTCAGGAGTGAAGAAGATTCTCAGCGCGGCCGAACTCGTCGAACAGACAGCGCGCGAGTACGAAGCAGCGCGCGATCGCACTCGTTCCCTGATTTCGGGTTAGTCGCGTCAGCGCCTCGATTTCGAGGTGAAGCGCGCGATGCGTTCCTTCATATCGGGGCCGACGCCGCGCGAGCGATAGACCTCGTGGGCGAGGCCCGCAGTGAGCGGTAGCGCATCGGTTTCGATCAGCAAGCGCTTGTTCGCGCGATGACTGTGCCAAGAGTTCGCGAGGATCGTGTCGATAAACTCCCGCAGGTCGGCATCGAATCTGCCGTCGGGCACGCAGTAGTTGGCGAGGCCCATCGCGAGCGCCTCGGTGCCCGGGTAGGTGCGGCAAGTGAACATCATCTCGCGTGCTTTCACCGTTCCGATGCGCCGCGGCAGCCGCTGGCTCATCCCCCACGCCGGCACGAGCGCCCACCGCGCGTGCGTGTCCGCGAACTTCGCCGACTCCGCCGCGAATATGATATCGCCGGCCAGCGCGAGCTCGAGCGCCCCCGTGTAGCAGTGGCCATGCACCGCGGAGATAACCGGCTGCGGCAGATTCGCGAGCGCTTCGATCGTATCCGCCTGGAAGTTGGGTTTCGGCGGCCGTTCGCCCGCCGCGATGTCATTGAGGTCGTGACCAGCTGAAAAACACTTTCCCGCGCCGCGCACGACGACGGCGCCGACGCGATCGATCTCGTTCGCGATTTTGTCGACGTGGCTTCTCAGCTCGACGAACATCTCGACATTCAGCGCGTTCAGCTTGTCGGGGCGATTCAGCGTGAGCGTCGCGAGGCCGTTGTTGTCTTCGCGGAGCACGAGTTCGGGCATGATCGATTACTCCAAATTGGAATTGCCGGTCGGAGAGCTTGGATGAGGTCGATCAATCACAGGGCGCTGATTCGCGTCAACTGCCGGCTCCGCGCGAGGGTCCAACGCACCGTTTGCGTTCGAGGACATACTCTCGCTATGCCTTCAAAGTTGAACACTAGGTCCGCGCAGGCGTCATCATGAGTTCGGAAAAATCGAACATTGCCTACGAGGTTGCGGATTCGATTGCGACCGTCCGGCTGAATCGCCCCGAGAAGCTTAACGCGTTCACCTTCGCGATGATCGAAGAGATCCGCGCTGCTATCGAGCGCGCTGCTAACGACGAGCGGGCCGTCTCGATCATCATCACCGGCGAAGGGCGCGGATTCTCGGCCGGCCTCGACGCAGCCGATCTCGCACAATCGACGGTGAGCGGCGCGCCCAAGAGCGAACGCGTCGATGCCGACGAACTGCCAGCGCTCTTCAGCTACCTGCTGCGAGTGCCGAAGCCGATTGTTGCGGCCGTGAATGGAGTCGCAGCCGGTGGAGGCTTCGTGCTCGCGATGATGTCCGATCTGCGCTTCGCCTCGCCGGATGCGAGTTTCACAACGGTATTCTCGAAGCGCGGACTAATAGCAGAGCACGGCACGGCGTGGCTCCTGCCGCGAATCGTCGGAACCAGCCGGGCGCTCGATCTTCTCTGGAGTTCGCGCCGCTTCGATGCCGCGGAGGCGTATCGAATCGGCTTTGTCGATCGGATTGTGCCGCGCGAGCGGCTCCTCGACGAGACGAAGGCGTATCTGCGCGAACTCGGCGCGAACGTTTCGCCAAACTCGATCGCAGTAATCAAGTCCGAAGTTTATCGGCACTGGTCGCTTGCGATGGACGCTGCATTCCGCGATGCCGACGGTCTGATGAACACGGCACTGAAGCATCCGGATGCCGCAGAGGGCGTCGCATCATTCGTCGAGCGCCGGCCGCCGCGCTTCATGCGTATCAAAGGAGCAAAACCGTGAGCAGCACGCGCTACGAAACGATCATCTACGAGAAGTCCGGGCCGGTCGCGCGGCTAACGATGAATCGGCCCGAGCGCCTGAACGGCATGACGAACCAGATGCTGGTCGAGACGGGGCAGGCGCTTGCCGCCGCCGCAGAGGATCGCGAACTGCGGGTGTTGGTGCTCACGGGCGCAGGCAAGGGCTTCTGCCCCGGTGCCGATATCAATCGGATCGCGTCTGCGGAGGCCGACGCTCCACTCACCGCCGCCGATTTCCGCGTGCCGGTGCTGCTGCACAACATGCCCGCCGTCACGATCGCGGCGGTCAACGGCGCGTGCGCGGGCGCGGGCCTCGGATGGGCGCTGGCGTGCGACTTCCGATTCGCCGCAGAATCGGCGCGCTTCAACGTTGCGTTCCTCGACGTCGGCGTCGCAGGTGACATGGGCGGGCCGTGGACGCTCTCGAAGATCGTCGGTCCGGCGCGCGCTCGCGAGCTCTACTTCTTCCCCGACAAATTCGATGCGAAGACCGCGCTCGACATTGGCGTCGTCACGCGAGTCTTTCCCGACGATCAATTTCGCGCGGAGGTTGACGCGATCGTCACGCGACTCGCCGAGTCGGCGCCGATCGCGGTCCGCACGCTGAAGGCGAATTTCGTCGATGCCGAGCGGATGGATCTTGCGGCCTACGTCGCGCTCGAAAGCGAGCGCCATATTCAGATGTTTCTGACTGAGGACACGCGCGAGGCTTTCGCCGCCAAGGCGGAGAAACGCAAGCCGCGCTTCAAGAATCGCTGACAGGAGGATAATTCCATGTGGCTACGCCTTAGACAAATCGCACTCGTCGCACACAAACTGGCTCCTATCGCCGACGACCTGCATGAGGTTTTCGGTCTCGAGATCGGCTATCGCGACCCAGGTGTTAAAACGTTCGGCCTCGAAAACGCGCTGTTTCCAGTCGGCAACCAGTTCATCGAAGTCGTCTCTCCGATCCAGGAGAACACTGCAGGCGGCCGCTATCTCGATCGGCGCAAGGGCGACGGCGGCTACATGGTGATTACGCAGTGCGATGATCACGCAGCGCGCCGGACGCATGTCGAAGAACTTAAGATCCGCAAGGTGCTCGAGAGCGACGGCCACGAGTACAAGATCATGCAGCTTCATCCGCGCGACACGGGCGGCAGCTTTCTGGAGATCGATTACCAGTACGGCGGCGAGGATATAAACGGTCCGTGGGAGCCGGCCGGCAAGGATTTTCACAAGGCGATTCGCACCAACGTAATTCGCGCGATCGCGGCCGCCGAAATCCAGACGCCCGATCCCAAGGACCTTGCCGAGCGCTGGGGCAATATCGTGCAGATTCCGGCGAAGCCTGACAAAGGCGGCAACCCGAGCATAAAACTCGAGAACGCGACGATCCGATTCGTCAGGGATACCGATGGCCGCGGCGAAGGCCTCGGTGGCCTCGACCTCGTCGCTGTCGATCGCTCACGCGCTCTGAAAGCCGCCGAGAAGCGTGGCAAACTGGGCGCGAACGGGACGATCAACATCTGCGGAATGAGACTGAACCTGGTTGACGCGTAGGTGATTTGGCGCCGCGCGATCATGCATTCAAGGAGGAAATAATCGTGAGTTGGGATTTTGAAACCGATCCCGAGTACCAGAAGGAACTCGATTGGGCCGAAAAATTCGTGCGTGAGGAAGTCGAGCCGCTCGACTACGTGCTGGGACATCCGTATGACGTCCGCGATCCGGTGCGCAACAAGCTCGTGCGCCCGCTGCAGGCTGAGGTGAAGAAGCGCAAGCTCTGGGCGTGTCATCTAGGGCCCGAGCTCGGCGGCCAGGGGTACGGCCAGGTTAAGCTCGCGTTGCTCAACGAGATTCTCGGTGGCTCGCGCTTCGCGCCGATCGTTTTCGGTTGCCAGGCTCCCGATTCTGGCAACGCCGAAATCCTCGCTCACTATGGAACTCCCGAGCAGAGGAAGAGATTTCTGCAGCCGCTGCTCGACAACGAAATCGTCTCCGCATTCTCGATGACCGAGCCGCAGGGCGGCGCCGATCCCAAGGTCTTCACCACCAAGGCGGAGCTCAAAGGCGACAACTGGGTCATCAACGGCCACAAGTGGTTCTCTTCGAACGCGCACCTGTCGTCATTTTTGATAGTGATGGCGGTGACCGATCCCGACGCCGACCCATACAAGCGGATGTCGATGTTTATCGTGCCGACCGAGACCCCTGGCGTGAATATCCTGCGCAACCTCGGAGTCGGCACGCACGAGCGCGAAGGCAGCCACGCCTATATCCACTACGACAACGCAATGGTGCCGAAGGACCATATGTTAGGTCCTCGCGGCGGCGCGTTTGTCGTCGCGCAGACGCGCCTCGGCGGCGGCCGCATTCATCACGCGATGCGCACGATCGGCCAGGTGCGGCGCGCGTTCGACATGATGTGCGAGCGGGTGCTCTCGCGCACGACACAGGGCGAGTTGCTCGCGAAGAAGCAGATGGTGCAGGAGAAGATCGCCGACTCGTGGATGGAGATCGAGCAGTTCCGCCTGCTCGTGTTGCGCACCGCGTGGAAGATCGATCGTTACAAGGACTATCTGAAAGTCCGCAAGGATATCGCCGCCGTGAAAGCGCTGATGCCGAAGGTGTTCCACGATGTTGCAGCGCGCGCGCTGCATCTGCACGGCTCGCTTGGCGCGACGGGAGAGATGCCGTTTGTCGAGCAGGTCATCCAGAGCTTCCACATGGGTCTCGCCGATGGTCCGACTGAAGTGCACAAGGTAACGCTCGCGCGCCAGGTCCTGCGCGAATACAAAGGCACGACCGATCTCTTCCCATCGCAACATATTCCGAAGCTGCGCGAGGCGGCGCTTAAGAAGTACGCCGACGTGATCGAGCGCGAAGTGCACGCACAATCATGAGTCCCGGGGTCAAGTACGATTTCAGTGGCAAGGTCGTCGTCATCACCGGCGGCAGCCGTGGACTTGGGCATGCGATGGCGCTCGGCTTCGCGGCGCATGGCGCCAGGCTCGCGATCGCGAGCCGCAAGATCGAATCGTGCGAGGCGGCGGTCAAAGAGATCCGCGCGCTCGGCAGCGACGGCTCTGCGCATGCGATTCATGTCGGCAAGTGGGCCGACTGCGATCGGCTCTACGAGGAGGTTTACTCCAAGTGGGGTCGCGCCGACGTCCTGATCAACAACGCCGGCCTCTCGCCACTCTATCCTTCGCTGGTCGAGCACACCGAGGATCTTTTCGACAAGGTGATCGGCGTCAACCTGAAGGGACCGTTTCGATTGTCGGCGCTGTTCGGCGAACGGATGAAGAAGGAGGACGGCGGCGCGATTATTAACGTGTCGTCGATCTCGTCGATTCGGCCGTCTTATACGACCGCTCCCTATTCGGCAGCGAAGGCTGGGCTGAACGCGCTCACCGTCGCGTGTGCCCAGGAATTCGGCCCGAAGGTGCGCGTGAACTGCATCATGGCGGGGCCGTTCCACACCGATATCAGCAAAGGATGGTCGCGCACCGAGGAGTTCACCAATCGCGCGCGGCGATCATACGCACTCGGCCGCGCGGGTGAGCCTGATGAAATCGTCGGTGCAGCGCTTTACTTTGCGAGTCCCGCGGCGAGCTTCACGACCGGCGCGGTCCTGACGATCGACGGTGGCCAATCGCAGCCGAAGAACGCTTAGTATCGATTGGCTTGTTTGACGCTCGGGGGGGGACCAAATAGCTATGGCGCATGTATCGCGACGGGGGCCGCGATGAGGAGGTATCACCATGGCCGTCGACGCAAACAAAATGCAAGCCCTCGTCGGCAGGATGCTCGGTGACGTGGGCGCCGCGATGAGCGGCGCGCTCGTCCTGGTCGGCGACAAGCTTAATCTCTACACGACGCTGGTCGAATCGGGACCGCTCGTGGCGGATGAACTTGCCAAAAAGAGCCGTACGGCACCTCGTTACGTCCGTGAATGGTGCGCGGCGCAGGCTGCGGCAGGTTATATCGAATACGACGCGAAGAGCGATCGTTATTCGATGACGCCGGAGCAGGCCGCCCTGTTCGCCGACCCGAACAGTCCGACGTTTTTTCCGGGGATGTTCGAAATCGCCGCGGCGATGATGCGCGACGAGCCGAAGGTCAGCGAGGCATTCAAAACCGGAAAAGGGGTCGGATGGCACGAGCATGACGCCTGTCTCTTCCACGGCACCGAGCGATTCTTCCGGCCGGGCTACGCGGCCAATTTGATTTCCTCGTGGCTGCCTGCACTGCCCGGAGTGGTCGAGAAACTCGAGCGCGGCGCTGAGGTTGCGGACGTCGGATGCGGCCGCGGTGCTTCGACGCTACTGATGGCGAAGGCTTATCCCAAATCAACTTTCGTCGGATTCGACTACCATCAGCCGTCGATCGATCACGCTCGCCAGCATGCGCAAGAAGCCGGCCTTAAAAATCTCAGGTTCGAGCGCTCGATGTCGAAGGATTTTCCGGGCGCGTACGACTTCGTCGCGTTCTTCGATTGCCTGCATGACATGGGTGATCCGGTCGGCGCTGCCGCGCACGTGCTGAAAAGCCTCCGGCCCGATGGCACCTGGATGGTCGTCGAACCGTTCGCAGGCGACAAGACCGAGGATAATCTGAACCCTGTCGGCCGCGTTTTCTATTCCGCCTCGACAATGATCTGCGTCCCGGCTTCACTCAGCCAGGAAGTCGGACTCGCGCTCGGCACCCAGGCCGGCGAGAAGCGCCTGATCGATGTGATCAAGAAAGGCGGATTCACGCGCGTGCGAACTGCGATTTCAACGCCATTCAATCGGGTCCTCGAAGCCCGCCCATGAAGTTGCACGAATGATCATTCCGACCGTGAAAGCATGACTGA
>JASHQJ010000322.1 GCA_030037595.1 Candidatus Binataceae bacterium | reverse complement strand
CGCCGCCGGAGTGGTCAACTCAGTCTCCGGCGGCGGCACCTTGATCGCTTTCCCTGCCCTGGTGTGGACCGGAATGGATCCGGTAATCGCCAATGCTACGAATACTGTTGCGCTTTGGCCGGGGACGATCGCCGCCCTGATTGCCCGGCGCGCTGAGCTGCGCGGCAGCGCGCGCACGCTGCTCATCTTTGGTGCGCCGTCGCTGGCGGGCGGACTGTTGGGTGCGATCGTTCTCATTCACACGCCGGCGCGGATCTTTCGCGTGGTCGTGCCGGGCCTGATGCTATTCGCAAGCCTCATCCTCGGCACCCAGGAATTGCTCGGACGCAACGCCGAGCGCTTCTCGATCGGAGATACGGAACCGTCGCAGCGAGGCTGGGTGCTGGTCGCGGGAGCGATTTTCATGATCGCGATCTACGGCGGCTATTTCGGGGCCGGAATCGGCATCCTGATTCTCGCGGTGCTCGGCGTGGCGGGCCTGACGGACATTCATCGGATGATTGCGCTGAGGGTGTTCTGCTCGATGTGCGTAAACGGCATCGCCGCGCTTTACTTCGCCTTCTATGCGTCGATCGACTGGAGAGTGGCCGCGACCATGGTAGTTGCTCAGATCGCGGGCAATTGGATTGGTGCGTCGGGGTCGCGAAATATCGACGCGACCATGCTGCGCCGCTCGATCGTCGCGTTCGGGCTCATGATGTCAGGCCTGCTGCTGAGAATGGCCTGATCCTTCGTTTCGAGCCCTCTTGAATTATCCTCAAGATAGGCATAACTGATTCTACAGATAAGCCTGAGTAATGCCTGGATTGCCCGAAAGGCGCGTTATCGCACGTCTTTCAAGGAGGTCGGTGACGATGGGCAGCATGGCGAAGATGGCTGTATTCGTAGTTCTCGGCTCCGCAATCACGGTCGGAGCGCTCATGATCGCGAGCTACCTCGCAAATTCCGGCGCCGGGGGCTGATCCTCCTCCTGGAGCTCGCCACCCGCTGACGAGCCAGCGGGCGGATCGAAATCGCCGGGGTTCGACATTTTTCGGCCACGAGCGCCGGGGCGGAGACTGTGTGCCTTGGCGTAGGATGTTTCCGCTTGCGGTTGTGGTTTATTCTTTCAGCACCCGGGTACGCGCAATCAGTAGTGCGCGTCAAATTCTTTCGAGGAGCTGATTCGTGGCCGCAACCGGAAAAATCGGTCCGCTCACTGAATTGAATCGCGTCATCCGCGAAGGCCGCGTCGCGGATTATCAATCGCCCAACCTCGCGCTCGGCATGCGCCCGCTAAAATTCGAACCCGGCTCGTCGCACTGGGAATGGCCCGAACAGCCACCCGCAGCGCTGAACCCCTTCGGCTCGATTCACGGCGGCTACCTCGCGGTCTTCGTTGACGAACTCCTCTCGACCGCAATCGGATCGATTCTCGAGGCGGACGAATGGGCGATGACCGCGGAGATGAAGCTCTCCTATCTCCACGTGCTGCACGCGGGCCCGCTCGAAGGCTCCGCGCGAGTGCTCCGCCGCGCGCGCCAGATCGCATTCGTCGAGGCCATCCTGCGCCAGCCGGGCCAAGATGCCGCAGTGATGGCGAGCTCGACTTGGGCAATCTCGCGCGTCTAGTGCTGCGAGGCGCTTGCGGTTTTCTGCGCGTCTTCGGCCGATGACTTGATTCCGTCGATCGTCGCGCGCATCAGCTCAGCGTACTGGCGGTCGAGGAATCCAACCCGAAAGAGGAAATCGCCGAAGCTGCCGAGGTCGCCCGGAAAGCGGCTCCGGTTGAGCGCGAACGCGTAAGTCCACGTCACGTGCGTGTGTCCGCCGTCGATCGTGTAGTAGTGAAAATCTCCGACGCCATACTCGATCGGCCGCGCTTTGAGCGTCGTGTAGTTCCACACGACATAGCGGAAGTGAAACCAATCGGCGCTCTGCTCGCGCTCAAGTGATTGCTCTTCGAGCGTCGAACCGTCCGACAGGCAGACCATTCGGCGCGTTCCCGGCGGGCCGAAATCACCCTTCGTAAGCAGGTAAACGCCTGACGGGCCCGGCAGCGATTCGGTCTTACGGACCGTGTCTGCCAGCGGCTTTTCGTTGGCCGCCATCACAACCGAAAGCGGTGCGTTGATATCGCGCTCCTCGACGTGCGCCACGAGTTGCTCGATGGGCGCGACGGCAGGATGCGGCACGTCGACGAACCCGGTCGGCGGCAGGCACGCGGCTTCGGCCACTGCGGCAATCATCGTGGACACGATTACAATGAAAAGAGCGGTCGCTGCTCGGCTCATGGTTAACTCGCTCGAAGGGATCTTTCGGTTGACAGCGTCAACCTAGCGCCGCCGGTTGACCGTGTCAACCTCGATACGATGTAATCGCCCGCGATGCCTGCCGAAACGCGCGAGATGCTGGTTGCCGCCGCGGCAGAACTGCTCGACCGGGGCGGCCCAGCCGCGGTCACGCTGCGCGAGGTTGGAAGACGCGCGGGAGTTTCGCACAACGCGCCCTACAAGCACTTCAAGAGCAAGGAGGATCTGCTCGCCGCGATCGCAAGCCGCGAGCTGTCGCGCCAGGCGGCCGCGATGAACCGTGCCGGCGCGCGCACCTCGCCGCTCGAGGCGCTGCGCTCGCTGATGCACGGCTACGTGCGATGGGCGCGCGCTTATCCCGCCCGCTTCAAGCTCACCTTCGGCCCCTGGAGCCACGATTCCAAAGAGCTCGGCGAGGCCGCGACGAGCGCCCGCGCGGGGTTGATCGATATCGTCCGCGCCGCGCAGCAACGCGGGCAGCTTGGCCACGGCGACCCGGAGCGGATTGCCTCGGTGATGCTTGCGCTTGCGCACGGCGCCGCCGATCTCGCGCTCGGCGGCCACCTGTCGTCGGCGGGCAAGGGCCACGCCGACCCCGAGGACCTGGTTGACGACCTGGTCCGCGCGCTTGGCGAATCGCGAAAGCTCGAAACTCGCGGGCGAACACGGCGTAATAGTCGTCGAGCCCCGAAGCGATGACTCCGGCCCGCGCCCAAACGACCCGCGACGTTCCCGCCGCTTTCCGTACGGCACATGCGCGCGCTATCGCGAGCCTCGCAAAACGCGGCGGCGCCTCGCGATGGAGACTCGACGGTACCGCGCTGGCATCAGCGGTAGAGCGCGGAGTGCGCTCGGCCGAAGTGGCGGATTCAGAGATTGACGCGTTTATCGATTCACTTCGCGCCGACGATCTGGTGGTCGCCGCCGCGTGCTCTGCCGGAATCGGCGCAGCCTGGACGCATCTAATCGAGACGCTCCGTCCGCGCCTTTACTCCGCCGCGCGTGCGATTGCAGGCGACGCCGCGCGCGGCCGCGAGCTTGCCGACTCGCTATGGGCCGAGCTCTACGGCCTCGAGGTGCGCGACGGCCGCCGCCGCTCGCTGCTCGACTATTATCACGGCCGCAGTTCGCTCCTGACCTGGATTCGCGCGGTGCTGGCACAGCGCTACATCGATAGCCTCCGCGAGACGAGCCGCCGCGCGCCGCTCGATGAAGTCGCCGAGCCGGCGGCACGTGAGGACGCCGATCCAGTTGAACCCGGGCGCGCTCGCTACGTCGAGATGGTCGGCCACGCCCTCGATGCGGCGCTAGCCGAGCTTGACCCACGCGATCGAACGCGGCTTGCCTACTATTATCGGCATGAGTTGTCGCTCAAGCAGATCGGGCGGCTGATGGACGAGCACGAGTCGAGCGTATCGCGCAAGCTCGCGCGCACGCGCGACGAACTGAAGGCAAAGGTGGACCGCGCGCTCGCGGAACATCTCAGCCGCGACGAAATCGAGATGTGTTATCATTTTGCCGCGGGCGACCTTCGGCTAGACCTCGCCCGCGCGCTGCCGGAGGCGAAATGAACCGCGCGCAAGCGGCGCGGCCGGCTCCGTTCAAAGTGAGAGGAACTCTTGGAAGCAACTCATGATGATTCCGAGGCTTTCGATTCGATCCTGAAGTCGAAGTTGACCGATAATTTGTTCGGCGTGGCGCACGATTGTCCTGACGCGGCGATGCTCGCCGCCTTCTACGACGAAATGCTCGCGCCGCTCGAGCGCGCGCGGATGCAAGGGCATGTCGATTCTTGCGCGCGATGCCAGGCAACGCTGGCCGCGATCGCGCGTGCCGACGACGACAGCGATCGCGCTCTTGCTCCGAAGCGCTCCTTCGAATGGCGCCGGCTGCTCGGGTTCGGGCTTCCGGCGGCAGCGGCCGCCGCGCTTGCGCTCGTGATCGTTGGCAGAGCACGAAACCTCACGCAGCCGCCATCGAATGAGCTCGCGATGAGCTCCGCGCCCGCGCAGGCGGTGCAGGCGCCCGCACCTGCTGCTATGCCGGCTGCTCCAGGAGCGGGCGGCGCGGCGGAAGCGCCGCAACCTCAGCGCGAAGCCCTCGCGCGCGAGAAGGCGGCTAACGCAGCCGCGGGAGCCTTCAGCAATTCACCGTCGCCGCCGGCGCCTCCGGCAGCAGCGCCGCCGGCGAGCGCCGCAGCATCGGGATCGGCGATGAGCGCTGCAGCTGTCGGCGCAATCGCGCGCCGGCGTGAGTTCGCCGCGGCAACCGCTCCGATGGCCGCCGCACCGTCGCCCTTGATCCTCGCCGACGAAGCGACGCCCGCGATGCAGAATTCCGCGACTCGTCCGCCCAACACTCCCTTCAGCGTCGAGTCTCCGGATCATCTTGCGACCTGGGTGATCGGCCCCGGCGGCAGTATCGTCAAGCATACCCATAGCGGCCGCACGTTCACGCAAACGAGCGGCGTTACCGTCGAACTGCTGGCGGCCTCGGCACCGTCGCCGCGCGACTGCTGGATAGTTGGGCGCAAGGGCACGATCCTGCGCACGCGCGACGGCGGCGGCTACTGGGAAAACGTGGTCTCGCCGACGACCGAGGATATCGTGCACGTGCGCGCGGCCGACGCGCACAACGCGGTTATTCGCACCGCCAGCGGCAAGTCCTACGCGAGCACCGACGGCGGCGCGACCTGGCACTTGCAGTAGCCTCGTCCGCACCTGATCGTTAACCGTTCCGAATTGGAGACGGGTTGCCGGAGCTCTCCAGCGTTAGTTTCCGTCCGCTGTTTGCCGACAAGTGGGGATGCGTGAGCAAACGCAAAAGCAATCATCCGGGTCGCGTCGCGATCGCCCTGACGCTTGTTGTTGCGGTCAGCGGCGTCGCGATGGCCGAGCTCGCGGATGCGCGCGCCGCCCAGTTTCTGACTGCCTTGCAGAACAATGATTACGCGGCGATGGAGCGGCTTTGCATCCCTGGTGCGAAGCCGTACATGCCGCAGCTGAAAACCGCTTGGCAACAAGAGACTATGCTTTACGGCAATCTGAAGTCGTTCGAGATCGTCGATCGCAGTTCGTCTCAGGGCCTGGAGATTATCATCGCCAATCTAAACTTTGAGCGTTCCAGCGGATTGGCCGCGAAAATCTCGCTCGATAGCCAGGGGAGAGTCGCGACTTTGTTTTTTGACGCCGCTCGATCCTCATCTGAGGCCAGGAAGGTCGCGGATGAGCGCGTCAAAGAGCTGCTGGACTCCTTGGTTGGCGGAAAGTTTGACGCAGCCGAGAAGAATTTCGATCGCGAAATGAAGGCACAATTCACCCCGGACGCGTTCAGGAAGGTCTGGGACGCGCGGACCGCATCACTCGGGAACTTGAACGCGTGGCGGATCGTTGCCCGCGCCGAGCAGCGCGGTGATGTGATTCGGATCGTCAACCTAGACTTCACAAACGGCGCGCAGGCTTTTGCATTGAAGCTGGCGATCGATCCTTCGGGACAAATTGGAGGTTTCTATTTCGTCGACGCGCAGCCCGAGCATCCACAGAATCCGCCGTACATCAGCGCCTCAGCATTCACGGTTCGAGAAGTGAAGGTCGGAAGGAAAGATGCTCCGCTTGGCGGAACCATCACGCTCCCCAAGGGCAAGGGGCCGTTTCCAGGAGCCGTGCTCGTGCATGGATCAGGCGCCAACGATCGTGACGAGAACATCTACGGGAACCATCCGTTCAAAGATATTGCTGAGGGCCTTAGCTCAAGTGGCATCGCGGTGCTGCGATACGACAAGCGCACCCGCGTCTATCCAACGCCAATCAGGTATGTCACGGTCGACAACGAAATCATCGACGACGCCGTCGCAGCGCTAGCTTTGCTCAAGCAACAACCTGAAGTTGATCCAGCGCGCGTCTTCGTCATCGGTCACAGCCTCGGTGGGATGCTCGCACCGGAAATTGCGGCTCGGGCCAAGGCGGCGGGCGTGATCATGCTCGCCCCTGCCGGTCTGCCTCTGCCGGACATCGTAGCGAGACAAAACCGATATTTGGGCCTATCGAAAGAACAACTTGCGCAGTCGGAGGAAAATGCGCGCTTGCTCAAGGCAAAGGCGCTCCCGGCGGATCATCCCCTTATGGGTATGAACGCTACCGCGGGATACATCTATGATCTCGACTCGCGCGACGAGGTCGCGTACGCGCGCAAGCTCGGAAGGCCAATCCTCATTTTACACGGCGCGCGCGACTACCAGGTCGTCGACGAAGATGTCGACGTGTGGCGCAAGGGATTAAAGGGAACGCCAGATGCGACTATTGAGACGCTCGCTGGACTGAATCACATGTTTATCGAAGGCCGCGGAAAACCCGGTCCCGACGAATATCTGGTTCCAAGCTACGTCGCACCTGAGGTAATCGCGAAAATGGCGTCGTTCATCAAACGTTGAAAGAGGCGCCTTCGGGCCGCATATTTCACACGGCGCAACAAGTTCGCGAGTGCCATTAACCAACCGGATACACGATCACGAACACAGCCTGCCAGCAGCCGTCGCGCTTCGAATACACGCGAACGTAGCATTGATCGCCAACGCGATCGGGATGCTCGATCCGGACGCGGCCCCACGTGACGGCGGTGGGAGCGTACATCTGCATGCCCGATTCGCTGAAGGCCACCTTCGCGCCCTCGGGCGTCGGACGCATCAGATCGGCTTTGCCGCCGGTTCGGCCGTCGGAAAAGTTCACGC
This sequence comes from Candidatus Binataceae bacterium, assembly GCA_030037595.1. GTDB lineage: Bacteria > Desulfobacterota > Binatia > Binatales > Binataceae > JASHPB01. The sequence continues at coordinate 162 of JASHQJ010000322.1, read as the reverse complement.
GGAAATCGTCGGCAAGGATTTCTGCGAAGTCTGAACGATCGTTGCGCAGATAAACTTCGTTCCACCTCCGGTCGAGGTCCCTGACCGCCTGTTCATCGTTCATACGGTTGTGCTCATCCATCATACGGTTGTGCTCATCCATCCGCTTCACCGATTCCAAAT
>JASHQJ010000321.1 GCA_030037595.1 Candidatus Binataceae bacterium | reverse complement strand
CCGTTTTGCCACGGCGAGCGTGGTGCAGTGGGGTGATCTCGGATTCCCAATGCTCGGATGCGTCTGGAGTACGCCGGACCGAACGAGCTATCCCGGTCCCGGAGCAGATGCCGGGGTGCTTCATCATCCCAAGGGAGATCGAGTTCAGGGTCTAAGGAGTCGTGCCCAGCGTAGCGATGAACGTTGGGCCATGGATCTCACGCACATCGCGTGTGGAGCTGACGGCTGGGGTCATCTGACCGCGATTATTGAGTGTCACGACCGCGAGATTGCCGGATTCGAGTTCGCCTTGCGTGGTCGCGCCAATGAAGCCGAGCGCGCGCTCGAGGCCGCGTGCCTGGCGCGGTTTGGAACCCTGCGGCCCGACGGTTCGACGCCGGTTTTGCGCAGCGACAACGGCCTAATCTTCCAGAGCCGACGCTTGCGTGCCGCCTGCCACCATTACCGGCTGCGCCAACGGTTCATTACTCCGTACACGCCGGAGCAAAACAGAATCGTCGAGCGCTTCTTTCGCAGTCTCAAGGAGAAGTGCGTGTGGCAACACAACTTCGGCGACTTCGCCGAAGCCCGAACTGCCATTACTCAGTGGATTGAATGGTACAACGCCGAGCGCCCTCACCAGGCTCTCGGCTATCGCCGCTCGCGTCAGTTTCGCGCGCTACGACCTAAACTCGTGGCTTGATACCAGGGGAGCTACAAAAACGTAATCGAACATGCAGTGATTATGTCGCATTCGTCGATGCTGACACTGCGAGACCTCCCGAGAGACTTCATGGTAGCCACGGGGCCACCACAAGAGGGAGTCCTTGTAAAATCGTGCACGGCGGATCGAAGGCATTCTACAGCCCGATAACCGACTGTTGCCGGCGGTGGAGCTCTTCACTTCGGCCCAGGAATATTACGACCGCTTTTCACGAGCTGATCCACAGCGTCGCCCACGGAACGCGACTTGGGCGTGAATCGATTCAGGAAGCGGCACGGTTCGGATCGGCGAACTACAGCTTCGAGGAGCTGATCGCCGAGATGGGCGCCGCGTATCTTTGCGCGGAAGCCGGAATCTCGCCCGCCGTGATCGACAACCAAGCATCGTACGTCGGCGCATGGTTGAGGAAATCCGAGCTCACCATTTCTATAATAATCAGCAGGAACGCATAATGTGGAAGAGGATTAGTTGGAAGCGGGCCAGACTCGGAAACGCGCCGAAAGCGCGGCGGGCTTGCTGTGCATTATTTCTGGGTCCGGGACAGTTAGTCGAGCCATGAGGTTCGCATACCGCCACACACGATCGACTTAGAGAGGTGCCATGACGCTCACCGCTTCACGCCACGATGACGCGCACGTCCAGCAACAGGTTGCCTATCCCGACCTCGCAGAGATCGATTTCAAAATTCTGACCGTCAATGGTACCGGGCGGAATATCGAGGATAAGCTCCCGCGCGCTTTTGACCTTTCCGCGGCCGTAGCACTCCGGACAAAGGCCCAACCATTTACCGGTCCCGCCGCAGCTTGCGCACCTGGCGAAACAGGGAACACTGAAAGGCACGCGACAACCAAACCGCGCCTCCTCGGCATCTAGTATCGCCTCAACCCCAAGTCGACGTGGGCGCCCGCCGCTTTTTTCTCCATGGCCTAAGAAGTTTTGCCCGATCTGATCCAGTAGCTTTTCGATTGAGGCCCTTGCCGTCAAGAAATCATCGGCGACCGTCACTGGCGATTTCCATCGCAGCGGCTCTGCCGAGAGCGGTCGCCGACGGATCGCAATCTCGACATCGTATGAACGGCGCCGGTCGGGGTCACTCAGAATTTCGTAGGCTTCGTGGGCTTCGCGGAAGCGTTCAGGGTCCGGACGCCTCCCCACGTCGGGATGCACCGCGAAAGCAATTTTGCGGTACGCGCGCTTGATCTCGCCCGGCGCCGCTTGGGTTGAAACACCTAAGATGCGATACCAGTCTCGCTTGGGCATAGTAACCACCCCGCGCGAAGGCTCTGGTCCGGCCTGACTCAGGCGCTTCGGACTTCGATCTGCCGTGGCTTTGCGTGCTCTTTCTTGGGCAATTCCAGTTCCAGCACGCCGTTCTTGAGCGTTGCCCTGATTTTCGATCCGTCGATGTCTTCGTTCAAGGCAAACTCGCGATAGTAGTTGCCTACGTTGTATTCGGTGTACATCGGACGGAGTCCGGCGTACATGTCAGTAGCGACCTGACCTACGATTGTTAAAACCCCATCTTTGAGCGTGACGCTGACGTCCCTCTCCTTGACACCGGGCATGTCCGCCCAGAGCTTCAGGGATTCATCAAACTCGTAAATGTTCACATCCGGCACGTAGTAGCGGCCTGGACGGGTGTGCTCTTGGGGTGTGGTCAGTTGCTGCTTTTCCTTGGTTGCGATTTCTCGGATCTCTTTCTCGTCCATGATTCTTCACCTCTTCACGCGGTCTGCACTGTGATTTGCCGCGGCGTCGCGTGCTCGGCTCTCGGTATGCGAATAATCAACAAGCCTGCCTCGTAGCGGGCTTCTGCCTTGCCGGCCTCGTATTCTTCCGGCAGCTGAATCGAGCGGGAAAACTTGCCCTCGTTCAGCTCGCGTCGATGATACCCCCAGCCTTTACCCTCCGGCTCAAAGTGCCTCTCGCCGCCAATCGCCAGCGTGTGCCCGGTGCCCGTAACCGCGAGCTTGGCTGGATCAAGGCCTGGTACCTCTGCAACGATCAAAGCGCCCTCGGCCGAATCGAAGATGTTGACGGGCGGATAAGCACCGAAGCCCGAGGGGCCCTTTGCAAAGGCCGGATTTCGCATAAACCGATCAAGCTCATCCTGCAGGCTTGGTAGTGCGCGGAACGGGTCTAAATCGTTTTCGAATCTCAGCAGCGCCATTGTGCTAACCTCCATTCCCCGATTTTGCGATGTCTTCTGGCGGCAAAGCCCTGTCGAAAGGCACCCGCCGGATGGGTGCCCTGGCGAAGTTCGGCGACTCAGGGGCACCGTACCAGCCGGAGTAGATTCCTCAGAAGGGCCCGCCGCCACTCAAGTGATTGATAAGCATCTTTTTCAAAGGTGCAAGGGGGCTTCGGGTTTGCCGCGCATCATTTCGAGACGTAAGACGCTTGGCGCTTATCTCAATTCAGCCAGGAGGTTTTATGTCACACGACCGCAGCCAACTGATCAATCAGCTCGGAGGTCACCTCGCGCAGCAGCCGTTCAACTCAGTCGTCATTCACATCTACTGCCGGAGCGCCAAGTACTTTGTTGATTACTTTACGCGGCGGCACATCGACGTAGAGGTAGCAACTCCGGAAAACGTTTCTCGATATCTCCGCCACGCAATTTGGAACTTCCGCCAGCGTGTGTGGGGCGAATTCCACTCGCGCCGCGGGGGTGTGAAACAAGCCATTGCGATGCTGGCGCCAGCGATATGAGTCGAGGCGCGCCAGTGGAGGAGCGGGTACGCCGCTCTGTTGCGCCGGCGTTACTCCGGCGAGGCCGGTGGGACAGCGATGTTGATTGTTGTCGTTACCGAAAACCTAAACTCGCACATACTGATGATGGAGCCCACCCAGGATCGGAACCGACCTGCGCGGAGTCGTTCGTAACATCGCCGCAGCCAGGCATTGCGCCGAATCAGCTGCAGAACGACCATCCAGAGCGCCTTGCGTAGCCGTGCGTTGCCCAGCGGAATCGCGGGCCCTCTCGTGAATCGTTTCTTGCCCGATTGCCGGATCTGCGGAATTACGCCGACATAACTCGCGATCGCGCCGGGAGTGTCGAACCGCGCCGGATCTCCGACCTCTGCGATCAGACAGGCGGAAGTAAGTGGTCCCACGCCTTCGATGGTCATGATCAGCTTGGCGATCTCATGCCCGTCAACCTTCCGTCCAATGTTGCGCGCCCAGTCCTTCAGCCGACCTCCGGGCAACTCCAGATCCTCACACAGATACTTCATTCGCAGCTGATATGGTTCGGAGTGATGCGCACCAACTGACTTCCCCGCCGCTTCGAGCAGATCGCGCGCGAGTTCTTCGCCAATCTTGTGCGAACCATCGTAAACGATCCGTGCGAGCTTCTTCACCGACACGCCACGGAACGACGCCGCGGTTGCATAGCGTGACAGGATCGTGGTCGCGAGCTGGCTCTCGAGCGTTCGTACGTAGCGGGTGAACTCGGGAAAACCCAAATCCACCGCCCGGTGCATCTGCCTCAGACGGCCGGCGAACTCATCAGCCAGGGAAAGAGTCCTGGCCTTCCTCCGCGGATCGTCGCGGCTTCGCTTTCTCGGATTCTTAGCCCACCCCACACCCCACTGACATTTTTTTCTCGGCCTCCAGATTCGAGTGAGAGGCCGAGGAAAAAATGTTCAGGTATCTCTTCCACGATGAGCGAGCAGAAACATAGGCAGAGGACACCATACAAGCATACGCGGAGCGCCTCGCCACGCGGGACTAAATTTTCGGTAACGACAACTTCGCGATTTTGCCGTGATATGGAGAAGGATCAGTACTATTGAAATACCGACAACGTTGGACGAATGGCATTCAGGGGGTCGACGGCCTTGCTTCAGCAATCACTCGCTCTCTTGCAAGACGCCGGTGGCGCTTAAAGGCAGTTAACGTTTCTGCCCGCCAAGCGCGCTACCGACGGTCGTCGTGCCCTCGAAGATTTTGAGCGGCATTCCGACCGCACCCGTTGCGACCCGTTCGGCCAGTTTCGGAATGTTGGGTACCACCAGCAGGACCGGATACTGGCCAGTAATCACCACAGGGATTGCGACCGACCGGCTCAGCCGGATATCGCCGGTCATGGAAATATTCTTATTGAAGTCGAACCACCCGCCGCCGGTCATACCGTAGCCGCGCGAGCGGATGACCAGATCGTGAGTAGTAGCCCGGTCTCCCGCCAAGATGAAGCTCAGGCTGGCCTGCTGAAGTTCGGTGTTGGGATCGGCCAACATTCCGCGATGGCGCGCCTTGAAGGCCGCGTTGACCAATTGGCTTACCCCAGGCGCGGTGGCGATCTTGTTGATTGCGATGGCCACGACGTTGACCCCGGCCAAAGCGCCGTTGACGACGGCCATGTGGCCCCGGCCGGCCAACGAGGGTTCAATTTGCTTCAATTCGGTGCCGACGCCTGAAGCTTCAACCGCGCCACTCAGGCGGCCGTGCAACATGCTTGATTGAATCCCTTCCCATCTGAGCAGTTTCGTGATGTCAAGTCGCGCCGGGTGCAAGTCGCAATTAAAGCGCGGCGGGGTCTGCAGAGCGACGGTGGCGCCGCCAGCCAATGCCCCATCAAAGACTTCCAAACCGAAGGGCTGGGCCTCAAGCCGATCGCCCGAGTAAAGGACGTGCGCGTCCAGATTGTGGTAAACAATTCCTGAGATCGTCCCGTCGCCGGAGGTGATTTTGGTGCTTACCACCGGCTGATTGACGTTGCCCAACACTGAGCCGTTGGCCGCCAGGCGATTCATCACCTGGCCAGCCGGCCGAGAGAATGGCAATGCGTCGGCTTGCAACGTAAAACTGGCCCGCAGCGGAGTTAGCGAATCGACTCGAGCCTTGAAATTGCTCCGGCCACCCCCGGTTGCGAAGGTCGCGGCCTCGGTTATTGTGCCGCCGGGTAGCAACTTGGTGGTGCTGCTGACGGCGGTCAATGCCAGGGCCAGAGGAGCCTTGGCGTTCAAACTCGGATGTACCACCGTCAACTTTGTATTCGCTTGTGCCAGCGTGAGGTGGATATCGACGTCGCCGGACGGCAGCTTGAGGCTGCCACCCAGGTGGGCTGCACCGCTAATCGTCGCGGTAAGCTCCAGGTTTGCCGCATCGTGATAAGTCATCGGAAACTCAGTCAGCGTCGCGGCAAGGCTAAGCACCAGAATCTGCGGCGTCCCGCTAATCGTGCCGCTCCCAGAGATTGGCGCAGGCATCGAGAAGCCGGCGGGCGGGACCATGTTGAGCCCAGCCACCGCCATCAGCTTGTCCAACACGATCGGTCCCGCCACGACCTTGAGATCGAGGGGAATTTGCGCCGGGTCGAAGTGCCTCGCCTGCACCAGCGGACCGATGCGGCCGGAGATTTGGCTGTTGGGAGTGGCGCTGAAGCAGGCCATCCGGAGCGCGACTGGGAAGGGCGCGTTGACGCGAAAATCGGTCAGGTCGAAGTTGACCGCACGCAGGGTCAATGGCTGACGCGCTTGGCTCTCGTCGCTGTAATAGATGGTGCCATCTTCGATGCTTAGAGATTTGACGCGCAACAGTTCCAGAGCCAGCGATTCGATTCGGCCCAAGGGGTTGCCCGCTTCGGTGCCGCCAGCGGGATTGCCCAGAGTGGCTATATTAAGGCGGCCCTGCACGTCCCGGAGAAGCCGGATGGTGGGCTGAATTAGGGCGACCTTTTCGAGCTCTACCTGGCCGAGCAATAGCGGGAGAAACCGGACGTCAACCGACGCCAGCCCGGCACTCAGGAACGAGCCTGGGGGAAAGGATGGATCGTCGGCAATCGTCACACCGCGGAGCCGTACGGCAAGACCCCAACCGGCGCTCGCCTGAGCCGACCGGACTTGCACCGGCCTGCCGAGCGCGGAGCTGAGACGAGAGACGATCCAGCCACGGCGGGAGGTCACCAAGGCGCTCAGGTTGTGCATAGCGTAGCCGACGACAGCCGCTGCGACTAACGTCATGACGCTTAAAGCTAATCCGGCGGCTGCCAGTATCGTGCGATTTGACACGTTAACTATCTGTCGCTTAGTTTCCGGTCTATCAGTTTCGCAATCACGCGGTTTACCGGAGCCCAAAAGATTGCGGAAGCACGTGAATCGAAGGGCCTAATTTGGCAGAGCCAATCCCGAAGTGTAATGGACAGCGGCCCGGCCCTTCAAACTGTAGAGTTTGGTTTCTCTGCATTTTGAAGCTTCAACTTGCGAAGCATCCAATGCGCCGGTTTGGTTATTGACTGAAAAGAGCCGATTCTCCAGGGGAAAGAAGATGGACAAAACAGGCTGATGGTTTTCGCGATGTGTGCCAGCTTACTCCGTGTTGGAGCGGCACAGGCGGGGCTGTGTGTGGCGAATTGCTGATTCTGGCACGGGACGGTCGCGTAGAGCAGGCTTGCGAATCGGTTGGAGGGCGTTAAACTCCGGCGCCGCATGACGTTGTGGTTCAGGCTGATTGCTCACCTGCTGCTGACCCTGCGCGCCTGGCCTGATGGGATGGACCGCTCGCTACTGATAACGGCCTCAATGGGCCATGGTGGTAGGCTCGACCACCAACAAACGAAGTAGGAAGGGTCCGAAGATGCAGGTTACAACTTTGGGGATCGATCTGGCAAAGAATGTATTCTGTCTTCACGGCTGCGACGCAAACGGGAAGGCGGTGGTGCGCAAGCAACTCGCGCGGCGGCAGCTGCTGAACTTCGTGGCGAGCCTGCCGCGCTGCATGGT
>JASHQJ010000320.1 GCA_030037595.1 Candidatus Binataceae bacterium | reverse complement strand
GGCGTGACGAGGATGTACTTGATGTTGAGCGCGTGCCGCAGCGCCATCTTGATGAACACGCCCGCCATCGCCAGCAGCAGGAAACCCGTGATGCCGAAGCGCACGGGGCCCCACTTCTCCAGGATTTCGCGACCGCCGCCCGGGAACGCCGACCACGGATCGTTGGGCTTGCGCGCCCTGACCCACAGGTAGAACGCCGCGTAGCCGACCACGAAGTAGCCGACGATCAGCGCGAGGCCGAAGATCGCCGACGCCGTGTAGTCGCGGAAACCGAACATGTAGGGCAAATCGACGTTGGTCAGCGCCTCGACCATGTGCGGATCCCACACCTGGCCCGGCCAGAACCAGTTCCATCCCGGCCCCCGGAAGAACGTTCCGATGATGATGAACGAGACCCACAACACGTGGAATCCGATAAAGAAGGTGAGGATCTCGAACCATCGCTCCTTCAGCGTGTAGTAGCCATTCCCCTTGGGGTTGATGTCGAGGTACGGGATCAGCATCAGGCCGACGATAATGAAACTCGGCAGCACCACGCCCGCGTACCACGGGTCGAAGAACACCAGCATCTCCTGCAGGCCGAGGAAGTACCACGGCGCCTTCGACGGGTTCGGTGTGCGGGTCGGATTGGACGGCTGCTCAAGCGGGGCGTTGATCGTGAGCGACCAGATCGTCAGCACGATAATCACGAGCAACGCCATCAGGAATTCGTTGCGGACCAGGAACGGCCAGGTGTGCAGCTTCTCCTCGACGCCGCCGCCCGCCTTCTTGATCGCTACCTCGATCCGCTTGCCGCCGGGCGCGGCTTTGCCGGCCGGAGCGCGTGCCGGCGCGCCCCCGGCGGGACCGGCCGCGGCTGCCCGCATCGTGATGCCGGAATTTCCGCCGCCTTCGTTAGTCGCCATTGATGATGCCCTGCCTTTGGCGCTGTGCGCCCAAGCTAGACATGATTCGCGCCGTCATCGTGCCACTCAGGCGGAGCAGCCAATCGGTAAAGGATGTAAATCAGGAGGCCCATCGCCACAGGCACCGAAAGCACCCGCACGATGCCGACGTGCGCTATGTAATTGATCAGGTCGCCCATCGTTTGTTCCCAATCTTAGAGCGGACCCGACATTCCGTCGCGGCGGATACGCCAGAAGTGCACCGCCATGAACAGGCTCGCCAGCAGTGGGAAGAAGATGCAGTGCAGGATGTAGAAGCGAAGCAGCGTATGCGGTCCTATCTCGGCGCCGCCGAAGATAAACGCACGCGCGTCGTAGATCGGATTGACGCCCAACACCTCGTGGAACGGCCCGCCATGGCCTAAGAGCGGCGTGGCGCGCGCCATGTTCGAGCCCACGGTCACCGCCCAGATCGACAGCTGATCCCATGGCAGCAGGTAGCCGGTGAACGATAGCAGGAGCGTCAGCACCAACAGGATCACGCCGACCACCCAGTTGAACTCACGTGGCGGTTTGTACGACCCCGTCATGAAGACACGGAACATGTGCAGCCAGACCGCGATCACCATCCCGTGCGCCGCCCATCGATGCATGTTCCGCATCAGCATCCCGAACGGCATGTCGAATTCGAGATACTTCATGTCGGCGTACGCATACTCCGCGGTCGGCCGGTAGTAGAACATCAGGTAGATGCCGGTAATCACGGTGACCAGGAATAGCAGGAAGGTGATACCGCCCATGCACCACGTGAAACGCAGGCGCACGGTGTGTTTCTGAACTTTCGACGGATGAAGATGCAGCCAGACGTTGCCCGAAACCATCAGGATACGGTTGCGAGGGGTGTCCTCGTAACCGTGACGGAAAATTGAGGTCCAAGCCTGCGACTCGGTTATCTGTCGCTTAATATCGTCCCAGTCGAACTTAGCCATCCCCTAAAGAGCTCCCCGTGGATACCGCTCGCGCGCCCTGATTTTGTAAAAATTGAACGACTTCAGTCTAATCTCTACAGAAGAAACTTCCGGCGCGGATGTGAGCCTACCTAATATTGGGCCATCTCTTCAATGATCCGTGCTTACTCAAGACTCGGCCCATTTGCTGATGCGTCATCGGCCCGTTCGAGGGGTCCGATTCCATAAGCGGCTAAAAAGCGAAACAATCACACCCCACAGCACCATCAACAGCGCGATCGCCATCACACCAAGTCCTGGGCCAACCAGGATTCCGGTGGCGCATAGCACCGCGCCAATCACAAAAAGCGGGATTCCAAATGCGATCGGATTGAAAGGGTCGCGCTTACTCGCCGCGGCGCGGCTTATCACGGCCTGCTCAGCCTGCCCCGCGTCCTCGTTGCTTTCCTTGAGAATCGAGACCGCGTAATCGGTCAGTTCCTGGCGATTTGGCATCGCGCGGAGCCGCTCAGCGAGCTCGCGCGCGAGCGCTTCAACGCCCTCGTCGGAGCTCTGCGATTCGTCGTCCTGCTTGGTCGAATCAGCCACGCTCAGAACTAACCTCAGCTCGCTTCGCGCGCTAACACCTATCGAACTAATGCCGAAGGTGTCAATGCGAGCACATGAACAAGCACGGCGCACGTGAAGATTCGGCGTGATGTACGCTCGTCCGCTCTGGAAGCCATCATGCGTAACCTCGACGCCTCCGCCGTCGCAGCTGTTCCAAGATCCTCGATTCGCCGCGCGGGGGGCGCTAGAGACTAAATCTATGCCCATCATCAACACTCTCGACTACGTCCTCGGCGTGCATGGCCTCGCGGTTCTGCGCAACTGGGCGCGCGGCGGCGAGGCGGCGCATGACGCGCTAGCCAAGCTTATCGAGTTCACCTCGGAATACGGCTCGAACACTGAGCGCTTTACGCGCGACGTGACCGAATCCGACGCGCGCGCCGGCTACGCCGCCTGGTCTGCCAGCTATGATCAACCGGACAATCCCCTCGTCACGGCCGAGCAACCCATCGTGCGCGAGATGATCGATTCCGTCGCGCCCGGCCGCGCGCTCGACGCGGCCTGCGGCACGGGCCGGCACACGAGTTACCTTGCCGAGCGCGGCTTCGACGTTTCGGGTATAGACGCGTCGCCTGAGATGCTCGCGATCGCGCGCGCGAAGGTCCCGAGGACGAAGTTCGAGATCGGCGATGTCGCCCGGCTCGCATTCGGCGCATCGACGTTCGATTTTGTGGTCTGCGCACTCGCGCTCGATCACGTGAGCAATCTGGCGGGAGTGATTGGCGAATTCGCGCGCGTCACGCGCGCGGGCGGCCGAATCGTTATTTCGACATTGCACCCGATGGGACTGTTGCTCGGCGGCGGCGCGTTCTTTCGTACGCCGGACGGTGGGTACGGACTGGTAGCCAACGAGCGCTACCTGGTGAGCGATTACGTGGCCGCTTTTGCGAAGGCCGGCCTTGCGATCGAGGCGTGCGCCGAGCAGCTCTGGACCGACGCGACGATCGCGATGCTCGCGTCGGCCGCGCTCGCGCCCGAGACGTATCGCGTCGCGCTGACCGGTCTGCCGCTCGCGCTCGTCTGGAAGCTGGCGAAGCCCTAGACGCTTGACGTCATTTCACACGCGTCTGGGCGGATGGCCGCCAAAAAAGTCGGGCGGGGAATAAACATCCCCACCCGATCTCGAAAGATCTACTGAATTGCTTCGTTATTTCAGCAGTCCGAGCGCGCCGCTTACGAGTCCGCCGCCTCCGGCTTGTAATGCGCTCTCAGTCACGCCTGAGATGCTGCATGTGAAGGGGGTGCTGCTGCTAGGACCCAAGCAAGTGAGAGCCGTACTCGCAGGAACCGCATAGCCAGGAGTCAAGGAAACGCAAGATGGGGACCCACTCAATGGCACGATAGCTATAAAAAATGCGCCAGCACCACCGTTCAATACTGTACCCCCCGGACTCGCGCAGAACTGGGTCAGAATGAAACTGCCGTTTGCCGTTGTCGGAGTCGTGTATACGGTTGCCCGGGCGCCGCTCGAAGCGGTAGACGCGCTCGTGACCTTACCAATAAGCGGCGCGGTTTGGGCCCGTCCTTCGCTGCTCAGAATGGGTATGCAAACCGCTACTGCCAATACTGCCACACAGACTCTTAGTTTCACCACAATCCCTCCGTACTGTTTATTTTTCCCCAACAGAGTATCAATTATTGACCAGAGCGTCTGAAAAGGGAACTTAAAGTAATTAGCAGTGAAAGGGAAGGGAAAAGACCTGCGATGGCGCATTTGCGGTCACCGCAAGTCGGGTCGCTTGCACTAGGCTTCCGCCGGGTTCTCGGCGACTAGAGCGGCTTTCGCCGATCCGGCGCAAACCGCTATCCTTTCGGCGCCCGCATTACGTTCGTGAGCGTCAAGAGCACACCGCTGATCGCGCAATATCTGAGTGTCAAGCAGCGCGTGCCCGACGCGATCCTTTTCTTCCGGCTTGGCGACTTCTACGAGATGTTTTTCGAGGACGCCGAGGTGGGGGCGCGCGTGCTCGATATCCAGCTCACGTCACGCTCGAAGGATGGCGTGCCGCTCTGCGGCGTGCCCTATCACTCGGCAGAACCGTATATCGCCAAGCTGCTGAAGGCCGGGCACAAGGTCGCTATCTGTGAGCAGGGTCCGGTTGACGGACGCACCAAGTTAATGCCGCGCGAGATAGTGCGCGTGATCACGCCCGGCACCGTCGGCGAGGAGATGGTGCTGACGGCCGCCGAGAAAAGCTACCTCGTCGCGATCGCAAATGGTGACGGTGAGGGCTACGCGCTGGCTGCCCTGGATGTTTCGACGGGAGAGTTTATCGCGACGATCATCCGCGAGGCGGCGACGGTGCGCGAGGAGATCGCGCGTCTTCGGCCGCGGGAGATCGTCGTCGCGGGGGATGCGATCGCTGAATCACTCAACGGCATTCAATCCTCGCTGACCACGCTCGACGCCGAACAGTTCTCCAATGGGCGCGCATCTGAGGCGCTCACGCGACGCTTCGGTGCGGATGCGGCCGCACTCGACGAAGCGGTCGCGCGCGCCGCAGGTCTCGCGATCGCGTATGTCGAAGAAACCTTCGGCCGCGACCTCGCGCATTTCACTCCTCCCAAGATGTACCGCGTCGCAGAGTACATGCTGGTTGACGAGACCACGCGGCGCCATCTGGAACTGGTCGCGTCGAGCGACGGCGCGCGTAACGGCTCGCTGCTCTCGATTCTCGACGAAACCCTGACCGCGGTCGGCGCGCGGACGCTCGCGAACTGGATCGTTTATCCGCTGCTCTCGCTCGATGACATCGGCGCGCGCCACGACGCGGTCGAAGAACTGTTCGACGCCGATCTCGGCGGCGCCGCAGCCGAGGCATTGAAGCGAATCGGCGACCTCGAGCGGTTGGCGGGCCGCGTCGGCAGCCTCCGCGCGTCGCCACGCGATGTTCAGCGGCTCGGCGATGCGCTCGTCGCGGTCGCGACGCTGAAGGATGCGATACGCGCGCTTCGAAGTCCGCTGATTGCCGAATTGGCGGCGCGAATCGAGCCGCGGCCCGCGCTGGCCGAGAAAATCGCGGCGACACTGACCGACGAGCCGCCTGTATTGGCGCGCGAGGGAAACATTATCCGCGCGGGCTTCAATTCTGAGGTCGATGAGCTGCGCACGCTCGCGAGCGACGCGCGCGGGGTCATGGCCAAGCTAGAGGCCGAGGAACGCGCACGCACACAGATCCCCACGCTCAAGGTCCGCTACAAC
>JASHQJ010000008.1 GCA_030037595.1 Candidatus Binataceae bacterium | reverse complement strand
GGCGTGCCTGATCGTTGTCGGCTGCCACGGAAAATCGGTCGACGGTTCAACCTATGGCGATCCTACCGGCGCAATGACGCTGACATTCAAGGATGGCAAGGCGACGCTCTCGATGATCGGCCAACAAGCCGGTCCGGCGGTGCCATATGAAATAAGCGGCGACAAAGTTACAATTCACACCGGCGCCAATACCGGTGACCTGGTCCTCATCATGAACGACGACGGGTCGCTGCAGGGCCCGATGGGCAAGCTGACCAAGAAAGCAAATTAGCCTGGCCGTCGCCGGCGACGATTGCAGGGCGCGGCTTTGGCCACGTCTGATGAACAGGGGTTGGATCGATGAGCAATCAAATCGTCCCTTTTCGTATCGCCGCAACCGACGATCAACTGGCCGATCTGAAGCGTCGCCTCGCCGCGACGCGATGGCCCGAGCGCGAGTGCGTCGACGATTGGTCGCAGGGGCTGCCGCTCTCCTACGCGCAGGAAGTCGTTGCCTACTGGCGCGACAAGTACGACTGGCGCGCGCGCGAAATTCGCCTGAATCGTTTCCCGCAGTTCAAAACGACGATCGACGGCGTCGGAATTCACTTCATACACGTGCGCTCGCCTCATAATGACGCACTGCCGCTAGTGATGACCCATGGCTGGCCCGGTTCGATCGTCGAGTTCCAGAAAGTGATCGAGCCGCTCACGAATCCGACCGCGCACGGCGGCCACGCGGCTGATGCATTCCACCTCGTATGCCCATCCCTCCCCGGCTACGGCTTCTCCGACAAGCCGACGCGCGCCGGCTTTAAGGTGCAGAAAATCGGGCAGGCATGGTCGGAGCTGATGCTGCGGCTCGGCTACAATCGCTACGCCGCGCAGGGCGGAGATTGGGGCGCCGCAGTGACGACTTGCATCGGCATGCAAGACACACAGCACTGCGCCGGTATCCACCTCAACATGCCGATCGTGCGGCCCGATCCGGCGACGATGAACGATCTCACCGAGAAGGAGAAGTCCGCGATCGCGGGCATGCAGTACTACAACGACTGGGACTCGGGCTACTCCAAGGAGCAGAGCACGCGCCCGCAGACGGTAGGATACGGCCTCACCGATTCTCCCGCCGGGCAGGCGATGTGGATCCTCGAGAAGTTCTGGTCGTGGACCGACTGCAACGGCCATCCGGAGAACGTGCTCAGCCGCGACGAGCTGCTCGACAACATCATGATGTACTGGCTGCCGGCCACGGCGGCCTCGTCGGCGCGGCTCTATTGGGAGAGCTTCAATTCGTTCCCGACCGACGCGGTGACGGTGCCGGTCGGATGCTCGATCTTCCCGAAGGAAATCTTCCGCAGCTCAAAACGCTGGCTAGAGAAACGCTTCCCGAAGCTCGTGTACTTCAACGACCTCGACAAGGGCGGGCACTTCGCCGCGTTCGAGCAGCCGCTGATTTTCATCAAGGAAGTCCGCGCCTGCTTCCGCCTGATGCGGTAGCGCGCGAGCGTACTAGCCCGTGCATGCGCGGCGGACCTCGCACTCCGCCACGGCACTGTGCGTTTGCGCTGATCTCATCTCGGCATTAGATAGTCGATCGGACCCCGTACAGGAGGCCGTCATGCTGCTCCAGGACAAAGTCGCCTTCATCACCGCCGGCGCGGGTGCCGGTATCGGCCACGCCGTCGCCACCAGGTTTCTCGAGGAGGGCGCGCAGGTCGCAATCACCGACGCGCATCCCAAGCGCACCGGCGAAGTGGCTGCGGAATTGAGCAAGCAATTCGGGCGCGAAGTACTCGGCGTCGTCGTCGACGTGACTCAGCGCAAGCAAATCGAGGACGCAGTCGCGAAGACGCTCGACAAGTTCGGCCGCATCGACGTGCTCTTCAACAATGCCGGTATCAACAAACTCGAACCGATCTGGCAGTGCAAGGACGAAACCTGGGATCTCGTGATGAACGTATGCTTGCGTGGGACGTTCTGGACGATGCGCGCGGTGCTGCCGCACATGATCAAGCAGGGCAAGGGCACGATCGTTAACATGGCGTCGGCGGCAGGATGGATCGCGGCTTCCGACGGCGAAGCGCCCTACTCCGCCGCCAAGGCTGGCGTGATGGGCCTGACACGCGCGGCTGCGGGCGAAGTGGCGGACAAGGGCATCCGTGTCAACGCGATCGCGCCGAGCGTGATCTACAATGAGTTCCTCGAGCGAATTTATCCGCCCGGAATGTTCGAGGCGGCGAAGAAACGCAATCCGATGCGGCGCCTCGGCGAGCCTCGCGAGGTCGCCAACCTCGCGCTGTTCCTCGCGAGCGATATGTCGTCCTATATAACCGGTGAAGTGGTCAGTATCAGCGGCGGCTCGATCGTAACGCCCTGAGGCCTAGCTCCACGCAGCTGGATCGCTCCCGAGCCGCGCGGGCGGGAGATCCCATCGCGGCGGCGTCGCAGACATCCGCGCGATCGGTCCGAGCCTCTTGAGCGGACCCCACGCCGTCTGCATCTCCATCATCCAGGGCGCGATTTCCACTGGATCGACCGGCCGCGGAAGTGCATCAGCGGCGACGCGCGGTAGCGACATGATCCACATCGCGGTGCGCGTCAGTGATACGCGCACGTGCCAGCTTCCTCCTTCGGTTGCCCGCCGCTTAAGCGCGAGCATCGCGCCCGTCGCCCCGAGGTAGCCGGTCGTGTAGTCGTTGAGCGCTGCGCCGACGAGAGCAGGATGTTCGCTGCCCGAGTGCTCGAGCGCCATGCCGCTGGTCGTCTGTGCAAGTTGCTCCCATCCCGGGCGTGCCGCCCACGGACCCTCGTGGCCGTAGCAGTTGCTCGACACGACCACGATTCCCGGCCGTAGTTCGGCGAGTTGCTCAGGACTGAAGCCCCGTCGCGCGAACGCTCCGAGACGATAACCTTGCGAGAACACGTCCGCTTCACGAGCCAACCAGCGAAGCCGCTCCGCATCTTCATTGCGATCCAGATCGAGATAGCACGAGCGTTTGCCAGGGTTCGTATCGATCACGAACGGTTCGACAAACGGTAGTCGTAATCCGCGCACGTGCAGCACGTCGGCGCCATGTTCGGCCATCGTGCGCGCGCAGGTCGGACCCGCCAGCACGCGAGTCAAATCGAGCACGCGCGCGCCGCTGAGCGGCCTGGCGCCGGAATCGCTCGCCCGCGGCCCGCGCAGTGGCTCGGGTGGCGCGGCACCGATCCTGAAAATCTCGATCGGCGGCACTTTGCCGATCGCGATCCCCTGCGGATGCTGCCGCCATTCGTCGGCGCTTCTCAGCCGCACGCCGCAGCATCCACGTTCTGCCAGTGCATCTTCGAGCGCCTGCGCGTCCCACGTGGCAACGGTTCGCGCGATAGCGTCCGCGTCATCGGCGCATCCGAGCAGCGCGAGCGTCCCTTCACGCGAGCGAAAGCCGCCGTGCAAATGAATCCAGTCGCCGCCGCGCGCGCGATAGAGCGCGGTCGTTGCGAGCGAGCCGCGTTCAAACGGCAGGCCGCTGACA
The DNA here is from genome assembly GCA_030037595.1 of Candidatus Binataceae bacterium. GTDB lineage: Bacteria > Desulfobacterota > Binatia > Binatales > Binataceae > JASHPB01. Next base: position 16,124 of record JASHQJ010000008.1, on the reverse strand, counting down.
CGCTGATACATGAATGAAAGGAGAGATGCCGCGGCTGCGCGCACGTGGATCTCGATTCGCTGTGGCGCGCCGCCGCGAAGACACCATAAGTCTGCCGCTGCCGATGCCGCCGCGCCGAGCGCCGCAGCGGCGGCCTCGCCGGCGCGAAAGCGCGTCGAATAAACAGGATCGTGCCCCGCGAAGCTGACCTCATGCCGCAGCACGCGAGCATCGCGTCCCGCCGCGCGGAGCAGCGCGTCCATCCATTGCGCCGGATGTGATTGCGAGTCGCTCATCGCCGCGTCGTCTAACGTCGGACTTCGGCCGGTGCCGCTTTCGATTCCGCGAGTACCGCAGCCGCTTCCTTCGCGACGCGCGTGCCCTCAAAGAAGCGTCGATTCGCAACGCCCCAGAATTTCACTGGGTTTGTAAACATGAAGTCACGAAAGTCATCTGCGGTGATGAGCTCATCCTCGACCAGCTCGTAGGCCTCGGCAACGACCTCTTTCATGTCGGGCACGTCAAAGTGGCCGATATCCGAGCCGAACAGCACCTTGAGCTGCGAACTGTACGGATTGGCTTTGCGGTTGAATGCGTAGGCATTGGTCGGATCGTCAGCCTCGCATCCGAAGTAGAAGTTGTTAACGAACAGATCGCGGATATCTTCGGGACGCTTGATGCCGCAGGCCGAGTAGTCATCGAGATCGTTGATTCCGCCCGTTCCACCCGCGCTGTGCTCGGACGCAAGCGCCGTATCGAGATCTTTCACCCCGCCGGAGAGCCACTTGCCACCATACTTGTCGATCAGCTTCACGAGCAGCGCACGATCGAGGTTGGCCGGGTTCACTTCCTCCAGCGCCGCGCGATTGCGCTTTTTCCAGTGGCCGATGAGATCGGCGTAAAGACCGCATGCCCAACCTACGCCACCCTCGAGGAATCCCATCTTGAGCGTGGGAAAGCGCCGCGTCACTCCGCCGAGGAACATCGCCTTGCACACCGCCTCGCTCGCGGCGGCGAAGTGGCCGATATGGTTGTAAACGAAGTTGGTCGGCGAGAGACGAAGGCCTACGCCACGCGACCCGGAGTGAAACGTCGGCGAGATGCCGAGCTCGACACACTTCGCCCACACCGGATCGTAGTTGTACTCGCTGTCAAGGCCGAGCATGTCGAGCCAGAGCGCGTGATGCGGAACGGATCCTTTCTCGGCGTAGGCGGGAATCGGACGGCGCACGAGGCTCGCCATCATCACCACCTTGAGCGCCAGGTCTTTGGCGATGTGCTCGAGTTCCTCGATGGCCTCCTCGGGCGTATGCATCGGAATCACCGCCGCGGGCGTCATACGGTCGGCGAATTCGTGGAAGTACTCGGCGACGAAGTTGTTGAACGCGCGGCAGGTCGTGCGGCGCGTCTCCGCGTCCTGATGGAACGCGACGCCAAGGCCCGAGGTCGGATAGAGCACGGTGAAATCGATTCCGAACTCGTCGAGCCGCTCGTAGAGCAGCCGTGGCATCAGCTCGGTTGCGCGGTCGAGGGTGTTGCGCGTGGGCACGGCCCAGAAGGCCTCCTGCGCGCGACGGGTGCGCTTGCGTTCGACGGGCGTTTCCTTGAGCGCCCTCGTGACATAGTTATTGAAAGCGAAGAAGCCATCGACGGCGCGTTGCCCACCATGCTTTTTCAACTGCTCGCTGATGATCGGCGCGAATTCGAGCCAGTGACCGTCGGCGTCGATTACCGGATGCTTCAGGCCAGCGCGAATCTTCTGCGCGGCGGAATTTTCATTGCTAGACATCTTGGTGCCTCCATCAGTTCGTCACCGCGATCGTTACATCCCGCGCGGCGGCGGGTTCAAATTTCCTGACGGCCGATCACTTCCATACTCGATGAGCGATATCGGCGACCAGCTTGAGCTTGTGCTCCTGCGTCGCATAGGGAATCGGATTTCCCTCCCAGACGGTGCCAAAGCCGCACTGCGTCGAAAGCCCAAGGCGCTCGCGCGGCATGAACCGGCTCGCCTCCTCGATTCGCTTCACGATCGCGTCGGCCGGCTCGAGCTCGATTCGCTTGGTCGAGATGAGTCCGAGCACGACCGGTTTGCTCGATGGCACATCGGTGAGCGGATCGAACGATCCGGAGCGCCAGTCATCGAATTCGAGCAGCAGGCGATCGAAATTCGGCGTGTGAGCAAATACCTGCTTCGCGATCGCGTCGTAGCCACCCTCGCCAACGTAGTAGCCCTTGTTGTTGCCGCGGCACATGTGCAGCCCGAAGGTGACTCCAGGAACTTTCGCCACCGAGTTGAGAATTTCGATTCCGTCGGTCAGCAGGCGATTCGGATCCATGCCGCGATCGGCGAAATCCTCTTTGCGGCGCTCCGCATCGCAGAGCATCCCGAGTTCCGGCGCGTCAATCTGGATGTACTCGCAGCCGAGTGCAGCGAGCTCGACAGCCTCCTGGCGCACGATATCCGCCGCATCGTTGAAAAGATCGAACGGATCGCGATACGCGTCGCGCGAAGATTCCGGGGACCAGCGCAGCGTCATCATTAGCGGACTCGGCAGCGTAACCTTGAGCGGCTTCCTCGCGCGGCCTCGCGCATAGGTGAATTCCTCGTTGGTGAGCGATCGCGTACGCCGGATTTTCTCGACCACCGCGTACTGCACCTGGATCTCGGTCTGCTCGCCTTTGGTCCCCTTCTCGTGCGGCAGCCGCCATACGCGCTTGAACGCCGGGATTTCCTTGACGCCCGTGATCACGTCCGTGAGTGGCGCGATAAAGTGCGTGCGGCGCATCTCGCCGTCGGTGATCACGTCGACGCCGCATCGCTCCTGGAGCGCCATCGACTCGTCCACCGCGCGGTCCTCGACTCGCTTGAACTCGAGCGTCGGCATCTCGCCGCCCTGCCATCGCTTGCGCGCGTCCTTCAGATAGTCGGGCCTGAGCATCGAGCCAATCACTTCAGCATGATAGAATGCGGTCATCGCATCCTCCGCAGTCCGTTCAAGCCCAGATTTCGCGTGCGGTCTCGACCACGAGCCTGAGCTTTGCGATCTGATCGTCAACCGTGAGCAGGTTGCCCTCGAGCGTCGATGAGAATCCGCACTGCGGGCTGAGACATAGTTGATCGAGCGGGACGTAGCGCGCGGCTTCATCGACGCGGCGCTTCAGGTCGTCCTTCTTTTCGAGCGCGCCGCGCTTCGTGCTGACGAGCCCAAGCACGACCATCTTGTTCTTCGGCACGAAACGGAGCGGTTCGAAACCGCCCGAGCGCGCGTCATCGTACTCGAGGAAAAATCCGTCGACGTTGAGTTCGTTGAAGAGCGCCTCGGCGACGTACTCGTAGCCGCCCGACGCGACCCACGACGAGCGGAAATTGCCGCGGCACGAATGCGTGCAGACCGTCATCCCGGCCGGCTTGTGCGCGAGCGCTGTATTGATCGTCTGGATGTAGGTCAGATGTTGTCGCGCGCCATCGCCGCCGAGGGTCGCGATATACTCCCGCTGCGCCGGATCGTTGAGATACGCGAGGCTCGTGTCGTCGAGCTGAAGATAGGTGCAGCCGAGTGCTCCGAGCGCCGCAATCTGCTCGGCGTAGACGCGCGCGAGATCACTCCAGAAGCCATCGAGCGTCGGATATACCGCTTCATCGATCGCGGCGCGGCCGCCCCGATAGTGCATCATGCTCGGCGAGGGGATGCTGAGCTTGGGCGTGATACCAGTCGTCGCTTTCAGAAACGCGAAGTCGTCGGCGAAGATGCATTGCTCGAACCTGAGCTTGGCGGCGATGTGAAGCGCGGCGGGCGTGAACTCGAGGTCGCCCTTTTCGTTGTGGAAGCGGACTGTGAGATTGTCGTGAGCTTTGGCGACACCGCCAACCTGATAGAGAAAGTCCATGTGCCACGAGGCGCGGCGAAATTCTCCGTCGGTCGCGGCCTGCAGGCCGATGTCCTCCTGCATTTTCAGCGCGTCACGAATCGCGTCGTCTTCGATCTCGCGGAGCTCGCCGGCCGTAATACGTCCCTGCTTCAAAGCCTCACGAGCGTCCCGGACGGCGCGCGGGCGCAGCAGGCTTCCGACATGATCGGCACGAAAAGGAGGTTTCGTTCGCCGTCCCATCGAGTCCAAATTCGCACTCGGCGGCTGGACTTGCAATTCCGCGCTGCGCAATAAGAGAGGGCGACGACGGCAATCAACTCCGGAGGAAACATGAAAACCCAGACGATCGAATACAAGGATGGCGCGACCTCGCTGCGCGGCTATCTCGCCTACGACGATCAGAAATTGGGCAAGCGCCCGGGCGTGCTCGTTATGCCCGAGGCGTTCGGCCTCGGCGCGCACGCAAAGGAGCGAGTCGAGCGGCTCGCGAAGATGGGCTACGTCGCGTTCGGCGGCGATCCGTACGGCGACGGCCTCGTGCTGGACGATCTGCAGGAGGCCATCAAGCACGCAACTCCACTCTTCACCGACCCCGCCAAGGCGCGGCAGCGGACGCGCGCCGCTCTCGACGTGCTCGCGTCACAGCCCGAGGTCGATCCGAATCGGCTCGCGTCGATCGGATTCTGCATGGGCGGGACCTTGTCGCTCGAAGCCGCGCGCGAGGGCGCGCCGCTCAAGGGCGTGGTGACTTTTCATTCCGGCCTGGCGACGCAGAAGCCTGCCGAGACCGGGAAGTTCAAAGCGAAGGTGCTGATCAACCACGGCGCCGACGATCCGCTCGTGCCGGTCGCGCAGGTGAATGCGTTCGCGGAGGAGATGACCAGAGCCGGCATCGACTGGCAGATCATCAGCTATGGCGGCGCGAAGCACAGCTTCACCAATCCTGAAGCGGACAAGGTCGGAAATCCCGGAATCTCGTATCACCGGCCGACCGACCTGCGCTCGTGGAAAGCGCTGACTTCGTTCTTCGAGGAGATCTTCGCCGCCTGACTACATCGCGAAGGCGCTGCTCGACGGATAAGCTCCCCGAGTAGCGCCTTTGCATCCCTCGAGAGGTGTGACGGACACAGCCAATGACTCCGACTTACGGCGAGCATCACGCGTACTTGGACGCCGAAGCGCATATTACCATTCAGCCGCTCGACCCTGATCGCTGCTAATGCTCGTCGTCGCCTACGCGGCCGGAGTTTACGCCTATCTCTTCCTGATTGGATGGGCTCCGGCCGCCCTCATTCTTCCTGCACGCCTTCAGATTTATAGGACATGGCTCGCTCCCTGGATGGGTTCGATGATGGCGGCAGTTGTGCTTGTCTGGCTGAACCGCTTTCGCATCGACGCCGCAATTGCCACCTATGTTTTGACCGCGCTTGGTGTTCTCGTCGGCGGTTGGACAATCTTCTTCGTAAACGTGAAGAGGCCGCACAGCACCAGTTTTGCACTGCCTCTGACTCTAGCGTCCGTGGCGACCCTCTCTCTTATCCTGATTTCTCTTTTACGGATCAGCATCACGCCCACCACGATCTCGGCCGGCAACAACGACCCTGTTCCATACATTGCAGTAGCCGAGTTTCTAAAGCATGGCAGTATAGTCCATCTACCCACCCTTGATAGCCGCCGGCTGATGACGGTCATGATTAACAACTGGAAAGCGACAACTGACCGTCCGGGAGCCGAGCTACAAATCAGTTTATTCGCGCAACTCTTTAATGTGCCTTCTTATCGGGTGTTCTCGATCTTGTTGGCTGTAATGTTCGCCGCGACTGTGCCGCTGGTGGGAATCTTTGCTGCCTCGATGCAAGTGGGCAGGTCCGCTTTTCTCCTGACACTGGCCCTGACCGTATTCAATGTCTATCAGCTATTTTGGTACTACCACGGATATGCACCTCAGCTCTTCAGTCAGGGTTGTATAATCATCTTCTTTATTCTTTTGGCGGAGCTCGAAGATCAGCGGGAAGACTACTATCGCCATGTCATCGCGTTGGGCATCCTGATATCCGTTATCTCCTCCGAGTATCCGGAAGGCCTACCCTTCATTCTCGCTCCCTACGGCATCTACTGCGCCATCAACCTCCTTTTGAAGAGGACGTCGCGGCTCAGCTTACTCTTGAGGTTCCTGCTTCCTATAGGAATCGGCGCAGCGGTTGATCCTGTTACCTTCTGGCACTGCATTATTTCACTTCACAGTGATTTCGCACTTTTGGGAGGGTGGGTCCTGCCCCGGTGGGCGCTTCCCGCCGACCTGATCGGTCTCACCAACTTTAATTCGCTGGGTGTGTCGAAGGTTGCTGCCATAGTCCTCAGTATCCCTGTGACGTATTTCGTGATTGCTGGATTTCTGCGCTGGCCGAACCGACCCCTGGCCGCATCTATTGTTCTGACCATGTCTATATTTGTGTTTCATACGTTCGAGGATCTCGGCTATTCCTACGGATACCACAAGATTCTGGCGGTCTATTCCTTTGTCGTGATAGTCGCGTTTGCCACCGGGTTGATGAAGTTTCTCTTGCACTATCGTGGAATCGCGACCAGTTTCAGCCTGGAACGAGCCGCTATCATCGCGGCCATGCTCGTGTCTCTCTTGCAGGCCGGCAAAGTAGCAAAGACGATAAAGTACAGCCGGCATGTGGTCACTGAGGACCTGGTGGAAATCGGCTCTCTGCGGAAACTGATTGGTAACCACGCGGTGGTGGTTACCGATCCTTCCTACTGGAATCAGATGTGGCAGGTATACTTCCTCGATCCGACTCCCGCTATCTTGACCAAGCCCAATGGGTACTTTGCCGACATGCTCGGCGGTACGCCAACTCCTAAGTATTATGTATTGGCCGATCGCGAGGACTCCGTTCTCAGAGGAAGGGAGCCATTGTGGGAAAACAAGAGTTACGTCCTTTTCGGTCCGGCGCTCGCCAACTCTTCGATTCACGAATCGGCCGCGAACGACGATTCGGCGCAACGATGATCTGGTATCTGCGGTCTTGAGATCGCTGCTGGGAAGTACACTTCTAGCCCATTTAGAAGTCAGCCGTTTAACTCGTCGAGCATTGCCTCGCCTCTTTCGGGTCAGTGGTGTCAAAGCCTTCCGTGAACCAGTTGTAGATTTCGGCAAGCATCGCGCGCGCCGCATCGACGATCGCGAGTCCCGCGCGCGCTGCGCGTTCGGCATCGTCTTCGTGCGCCCCGGGCCATCCGAAATAAACCATCACGCCGTCGCCGAGGTGCTTCGCTACATGACCGCCCAGGCGCGTGACGGCGTCGGCAGCGCTGCGTTGATAGTCGGCAGCGATATCGCGCCAGTCCTCGGGATCAAGATGGCCTGCGATCTCGGTCGAATTGTCCAGATCGCTGAACAGCACCGTCAGCTGGCGCCGCTCTCCATCAACCGCTTCGGCTGGGGCAGCCGTGGAGGCGGGCTGAGCGGACGCTTCCGGGGTCAATGGCGTTCCGCAATCAGTGCAGAACTTCGCGGTCGCGGCGTTTTCCGAGCCGCACTTCGGGCATCGATTCTGGAAAGGGAGGCCGCATTCGGCGCAGAATTTCTTGCCCGGCTGACGTTCGGTTCCGCAATTGGGGCAGCGCAAGGTTTTTATCCCGGGTTAGAGCGTGACCATCACTTCTCTTATCATCGCGGCGACCGAAGCACTACTGGCGGTTACCGTCGGAGGCTGGCGTGCTCGTCACGGAATAACAATTCCGCCGCTCTGCCCGTCAGATGCGTGCCCGTCAGCGGCAACAATCGGATCGCGATGCGTTGCTCATCGTCAGTCGGAATTTTTTACAAGCTGGAAACGCGGATCGCGTCGAATCTCGTCCGCGGCAGGGGATGAACGTTAGCGCGTTTTTCCCGGTTGCTTGTCGCAGTAGTTCAACTAATATCTATAGACCTACGTCAATGGCCGTTCCTAGCAAATGAAATCGCGCGGGTAACGGGAAGAACTGGTGCACTGTTCGAATTGCGGGTTTGAAAATCCCGCGTCGATGACATTCTGCGGCCAGTGCGCTACTGCGCTCGCCCTGACCTGTCCCAAGTGCCGCTTCGAGAATCCGCCAGGTTTCAAGTTCTGCGGTCAATGCAGAACCGCACTGCCGCCCTCCGCCCATACTCCAGCCGCCGCGAGACCTCCGTCCGTGACACCCGAGGTGGACGACGTGACACGCGAGGGCGAACGCAAGACGGTCACCGCGCTTTTTGCCGATATCAAGGGTTCCACCGCGCTCGAGCAAGACCTCGATCCCGAGGAGGCGCGTGCGATCGTCGATCCCGCTCTGAAGCTGATGATCGCCGCGGTGCATCGCTATGACGGCTACGTTGTCCAATCGACCGGCGACGGAATCTTCGCGCTGTTTGGCGCGCCGCTCGCGCACGAGGATCATCCGCAGCGCGCGCTCTATGCCGCGCTCAAGATGCAGGATGAGCTTCACCGCTATGCCAGCGCCCTTCGCGAGCGTGGCCGGCCGCCGATCGAGATCCGCGTTGGGGTGAACACGGGCGAGGTGGTGGTGCGAGCGATTCAGACCGCCGACGGCCACAACGAGTACACGCCGATCGGTCATGCCGCGAATCTCGCAGCGCGTCTCCAAGTGCTGGCGCCCACTGGATCGATCGCAGTCGGCGAGAGCACTCGGAAATTGTGCGAGGGATTCTTCACCTTCAAGTCGCTCGGCCTGACTCAGGTAAAAGGCGTCACCGAAGCGGTCAACGTTTTCGAGGCTAACGGACTAGGCCCGCTGCGGACGCGCCTGCAGGCCGCCGCGCGGCGCGGACTCTCGCGATTCGTCGGCCGCAGCGCGGAGCTCGAGCAGATGAGGCGGGCGCTGGCGTCGGCCCACGTCGGGCGGGGACAGGTTCTTGCCGTGGTGGCAGAGCCGGGGCTCGGCAAATCGCGGTTGTTCTATGAGTTCCAGGCTCTGGGACATAGCGAATCTCTGCTCCTTGAGACGTTCTCAACCGCGTATGGCAAGGGCTCAGCGTACCTGCCACTGGTCGAACTGCTGCGGAATTATTTTCGGATTGGCAGCGATGACGACGTGCGCCGGAGGCGCGAGAAAATCGCCGGCAAGGTGCTGATGCTCGATCGCGCGCTGGAAGACACCCTGCCCTATTTCTTCACCTTGCTCGAAGTAACCGAGGATCAGGATCCGCTGGTCCAGATGAGTCCTGATACCAAAAGACGCCGCACCCTGGACGCGATCAAACGCTTGCTTTTGCGCGAGAGCCTCAACCAGCCGCTGATTATCGTCTTCGAGGATCTGCACTGGGTCGACGAGGGCTCGCAGGCGCTGCTCAACCTGCTGGTCGAATCGATCGGCACGGCGCGGGTTCTAATCCTGGTGAACTATCGGCCCGAGTACACCCATAGCTGGGGCAACAAGACGTTCTACACGCAGCTTCGTCTCGATCCGCTCGGCGCCGAAAGCGCCGCGGAGTTGCTCAACGCGTTGCTCGGCGAGGGCCGCGACTTGGCCGCGCTCAAGCGCGTAATCGTCGAGAAGACCGAGGGCAACCCATTCTTCATGGAAGAGATCGTGCAGGCATTGTTCGAGGAGGGCGCGCTGCTGCGCAACGGCGCGGTCAAGCTGGCGCGGTCGCTGAACTCGATCGAGATTCCTGCCACCGTGCAGGCCGTGCTCGCTTCGCGCATCGACCGGCTGCCGGCCGAAGAAAAAGACTTGCTCAATACGCTGGCGGTAATCGGCAAGGAATTTTCGCTCGAGCTGGTGCGCGAGACTACCGGAAAATCCGACGACGAGCTGCTCCGAATGCTCGCGAATCTCCAGGCCGCCGAATTTATCTACGAGCAGCCGGCCTTGGCCGACATCACGTATGTCTTCAAGCACGCGCTTTCGCAGCAGGTGGCGTACGGCTCGGCCCTGCAGGAGCGGCGCAAGGTGCTGCATGAAAGGATTGGGCGCGCGCTCGAATCGCGTTTTCCCGCCATCGCTGAAACTCAACCCGAGCTCATCGCGCATCACTTCACTGCGGCGGGGCTCGCCATCGAAGCGATTCCCCATTGGCAACACGCCGGTGAACGTGCCGTACAGCGCGGTTCCAATTCGGAAGCAATCACTTACGTGACGCGCGGACTCGGACTACTCGAGATGCTGATGCAGGAAACCGATCGACAACAGCAACGCGAGGACAATCAGAGGCGATACGCGCTTTTCTTCCTGCTGGCCGAGGCGCAGAGAAACCTGGGTGAACACCTCGAGGCCCAGGCCACTTTCATCCGCGCCGCCAGGGTCGCGCAACTCCTTCACTCCACGGAACTCCTGGTGCGCGCTGCGCGCGAGCTTGCCCGCATGGCGAGCTGGTACGGTGTCGACGCCGTGCCAGCCGTGGATTTCCTGGAAGATGCGCTGCGAACCGCACCGACCGGCGATCAAGCGCTCAGGATTAAGACGCTGTCCGCGCTCGGCAGGGCGCTGGCCGCAACCGGCCAGAGCAAAGAGGCAACCGAGATGGCGCGCGAAGCTGTCGCGCTGGCCCGGAGCTTTGCCGATCCCGAACTACTGTCCGAGGCCTTGCAGGGCACGCTTCACGCGTTTCAGGGGCCCGAGACTACCGACCGGCGTCTTGCCTACGCGAGCGAACTGATGCGCCTCTGGCGCGCGAGCGAAAACCAGGGCGCCTATCACGACCTCGCTTTCACACTCGCCAGTTGGTCGCTTTTCTCGTGCCATCTCGAGCTCGGCGATATGCGCGCCTTCGATGACGAGATCGATGCGTGGATAAGGTACGAGGAAAAATGGCAGGAGCCGTTCGAGATCAGCACCGCGCGAGCGTATCGTGCGATGCGGGCGCTGATGCGTGGCGATTTCGCCGCTAGCGAACGCCTCGCGAACGAGGCATCGGAACTTGGTCAACGCCTTCAGACTCAGAACACTTCGGGTATCTTCGCGCTGCAGATGTTTACCCTTCGGCGTGAACAGGGCCGGCTCAAGGAACTCGCGCCGGTGGTGCGCTACTTCATTCAGCAACATGGCGCCGCAGCCGCATGGCGGCCCGGCCTCGCCCTGATCTACGCGGAACTGGGGCTCGAGCACGAAGCGCGCGAACAGTTCGAGATCCTCGCGCAACACGACTTTGCGGACCTCCCGCGCGACGCCCTCTGGATGGGGTCGATGACGTATCTCGCCGATGTCTGCATCTTCCTCGCTGATCGTAGGCGCGCTGTGCAGCTCTACGATCTGCTGGCACCGTTCGACGGGCGCAACGTCGTGGTCGGCAACGCGACAGCGTGTTACGGCGCCCTCTCGCGCTACCTCGGCGCGCTCGCCGCGATGCTTGAGCGATGGGACGACGCTGAACGGCACTTCGAGGACGCGCTCGCTATGAACACGCGGATGGAAGCGCCGCCCTGGATCGCCCACACCCAGCATCAATACGCCGGGATGCTTTTGCGGCGTGATCGATCCGGCGATCGCGAGCGGGCGTTAGAGCTGCTTCACGCAGCTTTCGCGACCGCGCATGGGCTCGGCATGGGCGCGCTCAACGAGCGAGTCAGCGCCGCACTAGAGGAAACGAGGCCGCACCTAAGCTGAAGGTCACCCCGGGCGCGTGGGGCTCGTCAATCCGGGCGCGCCCGGATCGAGCTTCTGCTCGCCGAGTTCGACGATAACATCGGCTGGCAATCCGAGCTTACGCGCCGCCTCGCGAATCGCGTCGGGATTAGGCGCTTCGTAGAGGCAGTAGGTCTTTTTCTTGTCGGCGCTCAGGAAGGATAACAGCCATTGGATGCCTGCTTCGGCATTGACCTGCTTCACAGCCGCCGCCGCCTCCGGCGTTACGTTCAGTTGCTCGGCGAAATTTCGCTCGATCAGGTAAAGTGCCATGGGTTCACGAGTGCTCCGGATTTCTGCCGCGACCCGAGGCGGTCGCGAAGCGCAGCGGGAGTTATACTTCGGATTCTCCCGACGCTCGTGTGTATCGCTTACAATTTTGGCGGCTCAGAGGCAACGAGCCGTTGAGGTCCCGGCTCGCGCGGGCGCCTCCTCTGGCAGTCGGCCAGCGTCAGATCCGTTCCTGCTCGCCCGTGAACAGCGGCTGCATCGCGTAGTGCGCTACGTCGGCCTCCATCTCCGCGCGCGACGGCGCCGCTGCGGGTTCGCTCGCCGCTTCCAGGATCGTGCGCAGGATCGTCGTGTCACTCGAGCTGTTGAGGAAGAGCCCGGGCCGACTTAACACGAAGTGAACAGCGCGCCGAATCGCATCGCCCTCGCGGAGCGGCTCGTACCAGCTGAACTTGCGCTCGTCATCGTTCTGCCATCGCCGGCGCGCGGCAGACTTGATCGTCTGCGTCGCAACGCCGCGCTCGTTGCACAGCTTGATGAGCGCCTCGGCGTCCGCGGAATACTCCGGGATTCCCATCATCGTGAAGTTGTATGGGAAGAGCACCGCGTCGAACGGGAAACGCTCGAGGCTACGCTGGTGCATCGCGGGGATGCGCGTGCCGTGGCCGGTGACGCCGATGAATCGCACCAGCTTTTGATCGCGCGCCTCGACCAGGGCTTCGAGCGCGCCGCGCGGGCCGAGCGCCGTCCGCCATTCGTCGTCTTCGACCAGGTTGTGCATCTGGATGAGATCGATGTGGTCAACCTTGAGCCGCTCGAGCGAGCGATGGAGGCTCTCGCGCGCCTTGTCATAGGTGCGGTCGCCGGTCTTGGTGGCGAGGAAGAAGCGCTTGCGATGCTCGCGCATCCAGGGCCCGACGCGGAGCTCGGAGTCGCCGTAGGCGGCGGCAGTATCGATGTGATTGATGCTGAACTCGAGGAGCGTTTCTAGCACCTTGTCGGCGCGATCCTGTTTCATGCCGCCTAGCGCGGCGGCGCCAAAGATCACGCGCGTGCTCTGATGGCCGGTCTTGCCGAAAGCGCTGACTGGTATCACGGTTCACCTCGGATGCGTGGATCTGGCGGAACATTATCATAAAAGCGACGTTGCTGCGTGTTCAAACTCCGACTCGCTGATGGCTGATTCGGCGCAAATGCGGCAATACTGGATGCCGAAATGGAACGGCGCCAATGGAGCGAGCTCAGCAAGCGTCGGCTCAGGCGATTCGAGCGCCGGCAGGAACCGCTCCTGCCGCGGCGATTTTTCCTGCGGCGGCTTGCGCGATGGGCGGCGGCGGCGGGAATCCTCGTGATTGGATCCCTCGCGATCGGAATCGCGGGCTACCACTTCCTCGAACATCTTCCGTGGATCGATTCGTTGCTCAACGCGTCGATGATTCTCGGCGGGATGGGGCCAGTCGACACGTTGCACACGCGAGCGGGGAAACTGTTCGCGTCGTTCTATGCGCTTTACAGCGGACTTGCAATAATCGGCGTCGCGGGCTTACTGATCGCGCCGATTGCTCATCGATTCCTGCACAAGTTCCATCTTCCCGAAGAATGACGCGTCATTGACATGAAGTTCGGATTGAAAGCATTCGTCGCCGATCGCGCGCTCATCATCGAAAGAATGAAGGAGTGCATTGCCTGGACGGCAATCGGCGTGTTCCTCACCTTCGGCGTTATCAACGCGCTCGTGCTCATGCCGGCGCTGTTCGACCATCACTTCCCGCTCGCGGGCCATCCGCAGTCTGTGTGGTCCGCGGAGCTCGACTCAAACGGTGACGAGCGCCCCAACGTCATCAAGACCTACTTCGGCAATCAGCTCCTCCGGATCGATAGCGATCGCAATTTCGACGGCAAGATTGACCTGGTTCAAAAGTATTCCGCCGGCTCACTGATTCTCGAAATCCACGACGACGATTTCTACGGCAAGCCTAAGGCCATCAAGGAATTCTCTAACGGCAAACTCACGATCGTCGAACGCGATCCCTCCGAGCGCGGGCGCATCGACACCGTCGAGTATTACGACGATAGCGGCAAACTGATCTTGCGCCAAAACGCCTCCGGCGATGCAACTCTCGCGCCGATGCCCGGATGCGGTAACACTCCCGATGTTCCGGAGCAGCGGGTGCCTGCCCGAATGAGCCGCGACAACATACCGGTCGTTTAGTTGCGATTGCGAATCGCATTAGCGATGCTGTATTAAAATCGCAGTAATATCCGCGACGCTTGGGGGACACGCGCCGCGCGCATGCCTCAGGGCGAGGAGAACGCCGATGGCCGAATACGATATTCAAATCAAGGGCGGAACCGTGGTCGATGGCACGCGGGTACCGCGCTACCAGGCCGACGTCTGGATCAAGGACGGGAAGATCGCGCAGATAGGCGGCCGCGCGCCGGGCTTCGCGAAAAAAGTCATTGACGCCGACGGGCTCATCGTCGCGCCGGGCTTCGTCGATCTCCACACGCACTACGACGCGCAGATCCGCTGGGATCCGTATTGCACGATCTCCGGATGGCACGGCGTCACCTCGGTCGTGCTCGGCAACTGCGGCTTCGGCTTCGCGCCGGTGCGGCCGGATTTCCGCGAACGCTCGATGCTCACGATGACGCGCACCGAGGCTATCCCGTACGAATCGATGAAACAGGGGATGCGCTGGGACTGGGAGACGCTGCCCCAGTACATGGATTCGCTCGAGCGCTCACCCCTGGGCGTCAACTGCATCCAGTACGTGCCGACCGCGTCGCTGATGACCTACGTGATGGGCCTCGACGCCGCGAAGACGCGACCCGCCACCGAGGCCGAACGCGCCGAGATGGCGCGGCTGCTCGACGAGGGCATGGACGCCGGCATCTGCGGCTTCTCCATCCAGCGCCTCGGGCCGAATTCCACGCAGGCCGACTTCGACGGCTCGCCGATGGTCACCGACACGATGTGCGACGAGGACATCCTGAACCTCGCCCGCGTGTTGAAAGCGCGCGACGAGGGCTTCATCCAGATCACGCAGGCGACGGGGTTCATCAAGGATGACCTCGCGTTCGTCGAGCGACTCGCGATGGAAGCGCGGCGGCCGATTCTCTACAACGCGATCGCGCCCGCGCGCAAAGATCCGAAGCCGCATCAGCGAAGCCTCGCATGGCTGAAGCGCACGCGCGAGAAGGGCCTGCCGATCTTCGGCCAGACCGCGACGCTCCGCACCGGGTTCGCATTCACCCTCGAGCACTGGAACCTCTACGACGCGAGCCCCGCGTGGCGCGCGGTCACGACCGGCACAACAGAAGAGAAGATCCGCAAGATGAAGGACCCCGAGCTTCGCGCGGCGATCAAGCGCGAGCACGAAGACGCTAACAAGCGCCTCGAGGTGATCCAGAAAGGCGTCGGCGGCGAGATTCGCCGGCTCATCGTGCAGTGGGCCAACGAGAAGCCCGAGCTCGAAAAGTACGTCGGCAAGACGGTAGGCCAGATCGCGACGGACGAAGGCAAGCACGAAATCGACGTGATGCTGGACCTCTCGATCGCGGGCGATCTGAAGGTCGAGTTCCTCGGCCCCAACCGCGGCTTCAACACCGACTTCTACGCCGAGATGATCAACGACTCGCCATACACGATTCCTGGAGTGTCGGACGGCGGCGCGCATACCAAGTTCTTCACGGGCGGCGCGTACACGACGGACTTCCTCGGATGGCTGGTGCGCGACGAGAATCGCGTCACGCTCGAAGAGGCGCATTACCGCTTGTCGGCTCTGCCGGCGCACGCTGCAGGATTCCGCGATCGCGGGACGCTCCGCGAAGGCCTCGCGGCGGACGTCGTAGTCTATGATCTGAAGCGGCTCGCCGTCGAGCCGGACTGGGTCGGCGAAATCACGCACGACTTCCCGGGCGGCGAGTGGCGGCGCGTCCAGCATGCGCGCGGCTACCGCTCGATTATCGTCAACGGCGAAGAGACCTGGGACGACGGGCGCTGCACGGGAGCGACGCCGGGCAAGTTGCTGCGCGGCGGCCGCGCCTGATCGAAAAACTTACTGGTCGTTTTCCTCGTTGCGCGCGCGCGCTGGCAATCCCAACGCCGCGCGCAGTTTTGGTTTGAGGATCGAGACCAGCTCGGGCTCCCAGCAGATGTAGTTATCGGGCACGTCGAGCACGACGAGCTTGGCGGAGTACGCGTCGCCGAAGCGCTCGATAATCGTGCGATGATGCGCGCGCTCCATCACGCAGACTACGTCGGCTTCTTCGAGCAACTCGGCGGTGAGCTGATTCTTCGCCCATCGCTCGGTGCCGGCCGATGTCACCCACATCGGGAGCGCCATTTCCGCGAGCAGCATCGCGGCCGTCGGGCTGCGGTCGAGATTGCCCGAGCAGACCATTAGGACTTTCTTCATCAC